>PFEF01000005.1:78652-171092 GCA_002793915.1 Candidatus Ryanbacteria bacterium CG10_big_fil_rev_8_21_14_0_10_43_42
GGAGTGCGTCTTGAATACGGCGCAAGAGAGCGACGCGGAATCCGTAGCCATAGTTGAGAGCAATGCCTATGGATTTCATGAGACGCACACCTTCTTTGGAAGAGGCGGATATACCGGGAAATGGTTTACGGGAAAAATACATGCGCCAACGTGCGCGTATGCCTTTAATACCGTTCCATGATAAGAAATGAAAAGGTATTTTTAATATAAAGAGAATGGCTTTTTCGGTGGAAGTATTTTTAATACGATTTCCAAAGTAGCGTCCCAGATGATATGTTGCGTGTCCGCCACCGCCATGATAGTAAAATATAAGCTGATTTTTTTTGAGATTCCATTTTTGTGCCGTACCTTCATCTATAATATCCTCTACGTAATGAATTTCCAGAAAATGGTTGCGCCCAAAATTATATCCCATTTCATGCCGTCCGTTCACATAAGCAGATTTCGGCACGAGAGAATGAAGGTCTTTTTTTGTAACGGCGGCGGTTTCAACGCCTCCATATTCCATGTGTTCCAGTTCTTTTTCAGAGAGGTTGTATTTTTTTATTGCAGCGGGAGCACCTTCCGTAAGAAATGCCTCAAATTCTTCATTTGTGAGATCATATGACGTATGGCGGTTTTTGTGGAGTCCGAAACGCGCCAAAATCATTTGCATGCGTGTTCGTCGTGGATATACGCCGGCACGAAGTTTTTCAGTAAATATTTTTAAAAACTTTTCAGAAAAATCATCTTTCGTAAGGTTAGTAATATAAACGCTCATGCCGCAATTCATGGCGGGTGCGGAAAGCCAGGGGATAATTATATTTTTTGTGGCAGTAACGCATTGGGGAGGAGATTCCAGTTCCGGTCTGAAATGGATATTCGGTAGACAAACCAATGAACGTCCCAAATTACCCACATGTTTTTGAATGAGGTTAATTTTTTTCTGAATATTTTTATCAGGTAGGTTGTCGCAAGAAAAAGGCATATTATCCTTTAAAAACGGCTATCGGCTTGGTGTACGCAACCGGCTTCATAAGACCAATTTCTTCAAGTGGTTTTACGACCGCATCTAATCCTTCACGCGTTATATGAGGGACTGTTTTTTTATAGGGTTCTTTCGTGGTATAGATATTAGTCGTTCCGGGTTGTTCTTTCGAGGCACCTTTTTCATGGAGTTTCTTTATTGTTTCTCCGGCGCCATGATCTACGGAAAAAAGCTGTTCTAGGCCGCTTTCAAGTCCGATGCCAACATATGAATTTGTGGTGTTAAACCCGGGGATAATAACGGGTTTTTCTTTAAAGATGCGTGTTGCTGTGTGGCGATGCACGATAAGATTTTCCATACCGACTTTCTCCTTACGAATGGAGTTATGTATATTATCCCAAAGAAGCGTATGTGTTACGGATGTGCCAAATGTCTTATCCAGAGAATCATAAATACGTTTAACGATAGCAAGCCGGAATGCATAACTGTAATTAAGAGATGCCGTTATAGACGTCATAGTGCGTTTTCCTTCATATGAACTAGCTGGAATTTCCCTAAATTCTTTTGGAGTAAAATAATAACTCCAGCGTTCTTGTACATGCCGCAACCCATTTACGGATAAGAAATGAAAAAAGAGTTTTGCGGTAAGTTGAAACGTGCGCGACTTCCAGCTAGTGCGATCTTTTTTTCGGTTCGCAAAATAGCGTGCGAGATAATGCGATACGGCACCTCCTCCGCCGTGGTACATAATGACAATACCATCCTTATTTAGTCCCCATTTTTTTGCCGTCTCATCGTCCATAATTTCATCGACATACTGCAGTTCCAGAAAATGATTCCCTTTAAATCCGTATCCGATATCATGCCGCCCCGTTACCCATGCGGCGCGTGGAAGAATGTCTTGCAGGCGAAAGGGGGTAAGGCCTTGTCCATCGGACGCATCTCCTCCGTATTCAACATGCGCAAGCGTATCTTCGGGAAGATGATATTTTTTTACAGCCGCTTTTCCGCCATACATTACCATGTCGGACAATTCTTTTTTTGAGAAATCATATTTATGTACAGGGCGCCGTATAACGCCAAGCCATAAGAGAATATTTTTGAACGATCCATAACGTAATCCTAAATGATCTCGCATATGCCTATAAAACAATTCCAGTTTTTCAGGCGTAATATCCCTACGCGTGAGTGATGTTACTATCATGCCCATACCGCATCCCACAGAAGGAGCGGTGAAATCAGGTATTATCGTGCTATGAGTTGTGGCTACGAAGGAGCACGGAGCTTCCGTTTTTTCTTTTAGATGGGTGTCAGGGAGACAGACGAGTGACTGAACGCTTTTAATGGCGGAAATGCGATCTAAAGTATCTCGCACGCCGGGATCATTAAGCTCGCATCCCACGCTTTGTATTTTGTCAGTAGGCATAGTATCATTATTTTACAACGTTTTTTTGACTTTTTCAACATGAAATTAAGCTATATAACGCCTCTGGTATTCCCCTCAAAACGGGCAAATAGAGTTCAGGTTATGAAGATGGCGGCGGTATTTGCTGATGAGACCGATTTTACGCTCTTCATAGCAAAAACGGCCACGCCTATGAGCGATATCCAATCATCTTATAACGTACCCAGGCCGTTTTCGGTTTCAGAGGCGGGAATACCGTTTGGATGGCCGAAAAGCATGTGGCTTGCGCGTCGATACGCACGCATAATACGCACCTCCGATAACGATACTGTGTGGTACATACGGGATGTTTTATTAGCGTTTTGGCTTACATATTTTTGTAAAAAGTTTAGAAATCGATTCTTTTTTGAATTACACACTCTTACACGGTTCCCGCCGATTATGTATGGTCGCATAATACGATATGCGAAGGGTATTATTACTACCAATGAAAAAAAGAAACAGGATTTAATTGAGAGATATCATATTCCCGGTGGGAAGATACTGGTATTCGGAAACGGTATTGATCTTGAAGAAATAAATGCATTACCTTCACAGAATGAAGCACGGAGTTTATTAGGTTTACCAAAAGATAAGAAAATTATTGTATATGCCGGCACTGACGCGGAAGAG
Source organism: Candidatus Ryanbacteria bacterium CG10_big_fil_rev_8_21_14_0_10_43_42 (assembly GCA_002793915.1). Lineage (NCBI taxonomy): Bacteria > Candidatus Ryaniibacteriota > Candidatus Ryanbacteria bacterium CG10_big_fil_rev_8_21_14_0_10_43_42. The sequence goes on from PFEF01000005.1 coordinate 81,697, forward strand.
TATGGGACGAACATTCTTCGAGAGGTTGAAAAAAAACTTTCAGAGAATATAATGATTTGTCTTGTGGTAGGGAAACAGCGCAACGAAGCACTTCATTATATGGCGGCGGCGGATATACTTATTGCCCCTTATGCATCGATGAGTGATCATTTTCGGTTGTATATGTCTCCCATGAAGGTTAAGGAGTACATGGCATTGGGAAAGCCAATTATCGTTTCCAATTTGCCATCCATAAAAACATTTCTCCCTGATGACGCGGCACTTTTTGTGCCTCCCGGAGATGTGGCGGCATTAAGAAGTGTTATCCAATATAGTATTGATAATTTTGAAAAAGCAGAAAAGAAGGGGTTACGTGCCCGAGAACTAGCACAAGCGTTTACATGGGATAAGCGCGCGCATGCCATCATCTCTTTTATGGAAAAAAATATATGAAACTAATACACAGTATATTTTGGAGCACAGTATATTATAGCGGTATTAACGCGCTTTATCAGCTTTTTTTTCGTCCCCGACTTACCGTACTGGGGTATCACAGCGTTTCCGATGCCGGTAGCGGGGAGCTTTCGCATAGGGAACTTTATCATCATTTAAGCGTGCCGAGAGAGCAGTTCGAACAACAGATGGTTTATTTACAAAAAAAGAATTATTCATTTCTATCGCTAAGTGATCTCATTGCTATACAAAAAAAAGAGCAATCCATGCCGTCTCGCGCGGTATTTATATATTTCGATGACGGATATAGGGATAACCTTTTAAATGCATATCCCATACTTAAACAATATAATATTCCCGCCACCATATTTTTAATTACCGATTGTATCAACCAAAAAAAAATACTGTGGGAAAGCGACATTGATCCGTATACTGCCGGTATATTTCTCACCTGGGATGAAGTAAATCAAATGAAAGACATATGTACATTCGGAACACATACCGTTTCGCACAGAAAACTTACGAGTCTTTCCGGAGAGGACATAAAGGAAGAATATACGGCATCAAAGAGGGAAATTGAAGAAAAAACAGACAGACCCGTTTTGGCGCTTTCTTATCCAAAGAGTCGCACTACTAAAGAAGCAAAACGCATTGCCGGAGAGTTATTTCCGGTCGTTTTAGCTCATGGGCGCGGGTTTGCGCATAGCAGGGATTTGCATTACTTATGGAAAATTCCGGTTGATCCGCAGGACAGCATGATGATATTTTATTTAAAGCTTGGCATATATTATCCGTTTATGAACGCATTACGTACATGGAAAACCCGATTGTAGAGCGTAAATATATTTTTTTCTCATCTGCCCGCGTTATTTTAAATGATAATTTGTTTTTAAGCTTGGTAAAAAAGAAAGCATACTCGTATATTGTTGGAGTTTCTCATAAAAAATTACCGGTGGGTCCTGACATAAAAATAAAGCATAAAAAAACAATTAATATTTATCTTAATGGTACGTTTGATGACATATTTAAAAAGTTTAATGATACATCGCGGAACGAAATTCGAAAAACATTCAATATGAAAGAATATTTTTTTAAGCAAGGTGATGTCGATATGGACGCCGTGTATGCTTTGTATAAACCGCATCGCATAGAGAAGAAACTTGAAGTGCGCAGGAAATCATTTTTAGCGCCTTGCCTTATATTTACGGCATATTATAACAATGAACTCATTTCCGTTATAACGTGTTATGATGCAAAACCTTATCTTCGTATTCAAAATATTTTCTCAAAGCTTTCGAATGATGATAAGGAAATACGTCGTATTACGGGATATGCATCGCGACGCTTGGTATATGAACTTTGTAAATACGGAAATCAACGAGGATATATTCTTCTTGATATGGCATCGGCTAATTTTACTGATCCCGGAAAAGCCGGTATTACCCAATTCAAAAATTCGTTTGGCGGCAGAATTGAAGATGAGTATATATATACCTATCGAAATACTATACCGCGCATATTGGGTAATCTAAAAACATGGATAAAACGATGACCGTTTCTTTTGTAATTTCGGCGTATAATGAAGAGGCGACACTCGGACAAGTTTTAGATATGGTAAGAGAGGCGGTATTACCCGTGGGTATTACGCGGGAGATAATTGCCATTGATAATGGATCGCATGATGGAACAGCTGATATTATCAAAAGTTATTCTGATGTGCGCATGATTTCTCTTTCTCCTAATCGTGGTAAGGGAGGTGCCTTGAAGGTGGGGTTTGCAGAAGCGAGGGGAGATATTGTTATGATTCAGGATGCCGATATGGAATATAACGCCGCTGATTATCCGGCATTACTGGAGCCGATTCTTTCGGGACGTACGGAGATGGTGGTGGGGCGTCGGCCGCTTTCGGTGGTACCGTTTTCTGAAGGTGTCAGAAACGTACAGCATGTGCTTCCATATATCGGCAATAAGATTGTCATGAAATATTTTATTAACTGGCTTTATGGAGATTCGGCGTCCGATTATGCATGCGCTTATAAAGTGTTTACTAAAAAACTGGTGGACAGCATTACCGTAAAGGCAAATGGATTTGATTATGAGTTTGAATTGGTTTGTAGAGCAATGCGGAAGAGAGTGCCTCTTGTGGAAGTACCTGTGCGGTATTATCCGCGCACTTATGAGGAAGGAAAAAAAATCAGAACAATGGATGGACTTAAAATTTTACGAACGGCTCTAAGAAGTAGGTTTTTTAATTGATTATGAATATATCATTTCGAGATATCGGTTATATTACCGTTACTTTTCTTGTACTTCTGGGATTTGCCATATATCATCCCGATGGTAGTTTTGCTATGAACCCTACCTATTGGGCAGATGAGGCAGTTTCCGTCGAGAAGGCGCGTAGTTTACTTACCTACGGAACGCTTGATATTGCGGTTGCGCCAGGCGTACTCTCCGATAAACCGTACGCAACAGCCGCCGCGGGACCTCTTCTTACGGTGCCACTCGCCGGTTTTTTTAGCGTGTTTGGTATTAGCGTTACGGGAGTGCGCGTGTTTATGATGATTGTTCTTGGTATTCTTACGGTCTCCGTATATTTCTTTGCTCGTTCTTTGTATGGGCAGGGAGTCGGATTCGCGGCGACTCTTCTTTTCGTTACATTTTCACCACTCTATGCAAACGGAAAAACGGCAACGGGAGATATTCCCGGATTTTTAGCGCTTCTCTTTGGTTTATGGGTTTTGTTTAAAAAACGTTGGTATGTATTCTCCGGCATATTACTCGGCGTAGCCATTACCACAAAGCCGTCGCTTTATTTGCCGGTTGCGGGTATTGCCGTGTTGGAGATTTTTTTATCCGAACATACGAAAGAACGCATCATTCATGCTCTGCGTCTTATGGGAGGGTCGCTTATAGTTTGTCTTCCCTGGCTATACTCTCTTATTCCCGACATGAAGAACCCCGCTTCATGGAAAGAGACATATTTCTTTTTTCGAAATCCCTTTCCGGACGATGCCGTATCGGTGATTTACCAATTAATGCAGGGAAATATATCAGCTCTTGTGCATACAACCATTTTTCATTTTTTTATTCTTTTCATTGTAGCGGGGACGGTATATATTTTTACGCGCCACCTGGACGAAGCCCGGTATCGGTTTATACGATTCGCCGTTCTTTATAGCGCCGTTGCATTTATCTTATACTTACGAAGTCCGTCATGGCTTCGATATCTCATTGCGGGAGAATTACTTCTTTTTATTTCGTTTCTTCCATCATTAGAAACAATATGGCATGCGCGCGCGTTTCGGTATTGGGTACCAAAATGGTTTCCTGCTTTTATCGTAGGATTTCTTATTATGTTGCAAGGTATTCATATGGGATTTTTTGCATGGCGTACCGCCTCTTGGACGGTACCGGAAAAAGCGCAGGCAATTACGGCACTTTTGAATCCTGGAGACACTATTGGTGTTATCGATGACATTTCAGTAGCGTCTCTTATTAATTCCCGTCAGAAATTTCAAATAGTGCGTATCAGCGGAAATACGATACTGGGGAAGAATCCTCTCGCATATTCATCAAATGAATTGCCTACATATATCTATATACCGAGGAGTAGGTTTGGAAATATGGCGGTGCGGGATTTTGTAGATCCGTACAAAGATATTTTAGAAACATATTATAAAAGCATTCCTGTTCCAGAGGAACGGTATATGTTATATAAAAGATTATAATGCGATCATATCTGCAAACACCATTAGCCTTGCTTATTATGGCCGTCGTTCTTGTGAGCGGCGCGTATTCATTTTATTATCATGATCGTCCGCGCGTGGATGCGCAGGCATATGATAAAATTGGATGGAATTTGGCGCGCGGATTCGGATATATTGAGGATGAATCTCATGCCGGTATGCCGGAGAAAGATGATGCTGTTGTTCGTGTAGGTCCCGGGTATGAGTTTTTTCTTGCCGGCATATATTCCATTGCGGGGCATGTCATATGGGTGGTTTGGATTTTTCATGCGCTTCTTAGGGGAGCAAGTGCCCTTTTGCTTTATTTCATAGCACGTTATGTGTTTGAGAAAAAATCTGACGTAGCAGGTGTTAACGAACAATCTTCCTATACTCATGCTATTGGTATGGTTGCTGTAATTCTTTTCGGGTTTTCACCCGATCTTATAGTTATTAACGGACTCCTTCTCACAGAGACGCTCTTTATCTTTTTACTTTTGTTATCGGTGTATGCGACGTTTTGGCTTTTCCATGAAGAAGAAGTCTGCACATTACGAAAAGCTCTTTACGTAGGTTTATTCTGGGCGCTTGCTATTCTTACGCGTCCCGTTGCGTTAGTGCCTTTTTTTGTGGTGTCTGGTATTCTTTTTTGGCGGCGTAATGGTATTAAGTCTGCCGCAATATTACTGTTTCCGATACTTCTTATAGGCTCGTGGTCTTTTGTTATGACCACAAGATATAATCATTTTATTCTTACGACAACTGCCGGGTGGTATGATATGTGGGTGGGAAATAATCCGGAAGCGGAGGGAGGGTTCATAAAAACACCGGAGATTCAGGCATTTCGTGATAAAAATTACGACAGTACCATATTAGACAAGGTGGGGCGCGAAAAATATTTCGAATTCCTTACGGAACAACCCCTATCATTTTTGGAGTTGCAGTGGCGGAAGGCATCAATGTATTTTAGTTTGATGCGTCCGGGAGGGTATTGGATACATTTATATGCGCGTCCATGGGATTTACGTGTCACGCTTGGTGCATCAGCTCTATGGACAGCTTTATTGTTTGTGGGCGGTATTGCGGGAGGTTTGCTTGCGTGGATGGCACGAAAGGATTTTCATACGCGTTTATTTCTTGTGTTTGCCATTATACAGCCGCTTACGGTAATTCCTATCATTGTTGAGACGCGGTATCGATATGCCCTATTTCCCTTTTTAGCAGTTCTGGCGGCATATTGGGGAGTCTCATATGTAAAGAAGCTTGTTCCTCAAGCGCTTTTATATAAGGTTGTGGGGGTATCTTTTACCCTCATCCTAATTTTTACAGGATATGACCTTTGGTATAACGGAGAAGATATTAATAGCAAGATTAGGAAGGTAATATCATAATGCAACGCATTCTTTACATTACTAAATCTCCGCTTTCCTTTTCTCGTGCTTATGCGCGTAATATGGTAAAGACGGCAGAGTATCTCAATAGGGAAGACGACATTTCCGTTACGCTTTTTTCTTTCGGTAAAGAACAAAAAACAAAACAGGAAATTTTTTCCGAAAAGGAGGTGCAGATTCCATTTGATATGAATATTGCTTCAAAAAAACGTTTCCTCATAAAAGAACTTTTCAGGAGACGAAATCAATTTGATATATTATATTTCCGTGATCCGTTGCTGTGGCGTGCGGCATGGCTGGTAAAAAAATGGTGGGGCAAACGAATTATTTTTGAGGTTCATGGAAGCGAAGAATGGGGTACAAAAACGCCATGGAAAAAAGCAGTATGTTTCGCTGATGGCTTAGTATTTATGACGGAAAAATTACGTAGGTATTATAATCCAATAGTACCGTACTGTGTAACGCACTGTAACGGTAACGATGAAGAGCAGAAAAAAGCGGAAGGAGCGGATGTGTTTGCCATACGGGAGGCATTGCATTTTCCAAAAGAAAAAACATTAATAGGTATTACGGGAAGTTTTCAATGGGATTCCCAGGATTTACTGTTTTCCATATTAGTACTTCTTCCTTCAGCGGTAGAGTTGGTGCTTGTGGGGGTTAAAAAGGAAGCAGTGGATACCGTAAGGAAGAAGGCGCGTATATGCGGTGTGGAAAATCGCATTCATATAATAACGCGTGTTCCTATGAAAGATGTTTTTTTCTACACGCTTTCTATGGATATATTGATAAACCCGCTTGTCATTTCATATCCGGGAAGTCTTTCTTCAAAGTTGTATGAATATCTGGCGGCCGGAAAACCAATTGTAACATCTCCGGGCGGTGCCAATGATGAAATTATAGAACATGGTAAAAATGGTGTTATGGTAGATCCTCCCACGCCAGAGAATTTTGTCCATGCCATAGAGGGTATTTTACGGGACGCCGCATTCGGAGATGCGCTTTCGCATTATGCCGCTGAATCGGCAAAACGGTATACATGGGGTAGTCGTGCGCGGTGTATAGCCGATATTATCCGGCTCATATAATAAAGACATATGCATATTTCAATCGTGGGATTTTTTGAGGAAGACCATGCCACGAACTGGCGCTTTTTGAAGGGTCTTGAAGAAAGAGATATTACGTATGCGTTTTGCCATATACCCTCTAGTATGACGCGGGCATCCTGGAAAGAGACACATCGATTTCTGAAAGCAGAAAAAAAGAAAACGGATGTTATATGGATTGGTGCATTTAGTCACCGTCTTATTCCTTTTATATATGTGCTCCGTTTTCTTGTATGGGGTTTTGTGCCGCCCCCGATAGTGTATGATAGTATTATTTCTATTTATGATACGCGTGTGTTTGACCGGGGATGGGTGGGACGGTTTAGTTGGCGAGCGGTGTATTACTATATTCTTGATTGGTTTGCGTGTCGGGTGGCAAAACGTCTTGTCGTGGACACAAACGAACACGCACGTTATTTTCAGAAAACATTTTTTGTGCGTCCAAAAAAATTAAAACGATTGTTTCCGGGAGCAAATCGTGATATTTTCTACCCACGGAAAATTACTCAAGAAGAACGAGACGAACGCTTTACCGTGAGCTTTCACGGGAAGCTTATTCCCGGCATGCTTGGCACGGAGTATATTATAGAAGCGGCACGCATATTAAAAAATGAACCTATCCTTATAAAAATATTCGGGAAAGGGTCGCTCTATGAAGAATATGAGGAAATTATTAAAAAAGAAAACCTTACGAATTTAAAATTGTGCGGCTATTTGGAATATAAAGACGTTCCGCACGAAGTTTCAAAATCGGATGTTCTTCTTGGTGCCTTTGGTACAACACCAAAAGCGCTTAAAGTTATTCCACTAAAATTATTTGAAGGCATTGCCCTTGCAAAGGCGCAAATTATTGGAGACACGCCCGCCGCCCGTGAATTATTTAAAGACAACGTGCATGTCGTATATGCGCATCTTGCGGATGGGAAGAATCTTGCTGAAAAAATACTGTTCATGAAAAATAACCCCGCATTGCGGGAATCTATCGCGAAGAATGGGTACGCACTGTACGAAGGCGTATTAAGCGATAAAGAAGTGGGAGAAAAGCTGAACAATATATTTAAAGAACTTTTGTAATATGCAAAAACCCTTTTTTCATTTCTCTGTCGACGACGTGTTGGATGCGCTTCTTCAAGTTTCAGAAACAGAGCAGGAATTATTTTCACATCCATTTTTCGCATTCTTAAAAGAACTGCATGATACGCACGGTATCACAGTAGATCTCTATTGTTTTTATCAGGAAAGTAAAGACAGGAATAAAAAAACCTTGGCAGATGTAAGTGATAACTATCAATCGATATTCAAAGCAAATCCGTGGATACGCTTTGGCCCCCATGCGCTTGATTATGAGACAGCTCCCTATGCGCAAACGCCGGAAGAACAAATAGGCGTGTTTGATGCCATCTACAAAGAGATAGATCGGTTCGCCGGCGCGGAAGCGCGGAGCTTGTGGGTGCGTCTTCATTATTTTTCGGAGTCATTCGAACTTGCTGATTATTTTCATGAAAACGGCGTCACAGCATTATTTACCACCGACAAAGATGCCATGAGTCATCGTATGCCGGAAGAGGTAAAAGTTTCTCTCCGTGCTACGGGCATGGCGGAATACAAGGGGATGCAATTTATTCGAACCCATTTCCGCGCCGAGAATTTTGCCAATGAAAACGCAGATGAAAAAGTAATAAAAAAAGATCTTTCAGAAGTTTTGAAAAAACATGGATTTGTGACAATGCTCACGCATGAATACGAACTGGTACGCCCGGAAGTACGGGAAGTAATACGAACGGTCACACCTATTGTGAAGAAAAAAGGTGTGATGAAAAATATATAAGAAGGAATACACGTACTTGCTCTCAATACTGTATTGGTATAAGGTGGAGAAATATAAAACATAATTCTATGCTTATGAGTGAAGATAAACGTACATGTGCCGAGTTTGTAGACACAATAGATAAATTAGGCACGCGGCTTAATACCAATACGCAGTATGGAGATAATGAGTTAAAAACGTGGCTTCCGCCGCATTTGGAAGTAAGGGAAGGAGAGCGGATCCTTGATGTTGGGTGCGGGGACGGAACGCAAATGCGGCTCGTTGCGGAAACAATCAAGAAGGATCATATGTGTATTGGCATAGACAACGATCCGGAAATGATCGCAAAGGCAAAGCGGCTCAGCGAAGGATTTACACCGGCCGTGGATTTCATGGTGATGGATATGGATGCGATTGGAAATGACAATTCGCCATTTAAAGACGATGAGTTCGATCTTATGTATTCGGTGTACGCATTTTATTATTCACAAAATGAATTTAAGGCGCTTGACGGCATGAAGAAGAAATTAAAGCCGGAAGGGAGGATTGCTATCACAGGACCATATAAGGATAATAATATTGATTGGTTTAATTTTCTAAATCAATATATGGATATGGCGGACTCCATTATGGCATCTACCACGACGTTTATGGAGGGCATCAAGAAGTACGCGGACGAGAACTTTTCCAATGTGCGCACAAATGAATTTGTAAATAATATTACGCTCCCGTCATATGAGGCGCTTAAAGAATATTGGGTGGCGAACATTTATTATGATCCGAAATATGATGAAGGATTTGAAAAATTCGCGCGCAAGCATTTTGAAACCAATGATAAGTTTACGTATTTCAAAAAAGCACAAATGATTATCATGGAGGGCAAGAAGTAATATCTCATTATGGCAGAAGAACCCCTTGTCAGCGTTGTTCTCCCTACCTATAACCGCGCTCGCGTATTGCCAAAATCTATCGACAGTATTTTAGCTCAAACGTTTACAGACTTCGAGCTTATTATTGTGGACGACGGCTCTACGGATAATACAAAACGTCTTGTTACTGATTATAGTGCGCGCGATAGCCGTGTGCGGTATGTGAAGCACGAAGCGAACAGAGGTCTTGCCGCGGGGCGGAATACCGGCGCGCGGGAAGCGCATGGGCGATATATTGCCAATAATGATTCGGATGATGTATGGATTTCCGATAAATTGGAAAAAGACGTTGCGGCTATACAGTCAGCATCTCCGAATGTTGGGGTGGTGTATTCCCGTCTTAAAAAGACATTAGGTAATGGAACGGAAGTATATGTTCCGGCAGATAATTGGCAGTGGTTGAATGGAAATTTACACCGATCGATTCTGGAGGGAAATTTTATAACCATGCAGGTAACACTCATAAAAAAAGAGTGTTTTCAAAATGCCGGCTGGTTTGATGAAGAGTTTCCCGCGGTGCAGGAAGGTGATTTTTTGTTGCGAGTGGCAAAGAAATATGAATTTCTCTATCGGCCGGAAGTAGGAGTGATAGCCGCGGTAAGCCCAGATAGTATTACCGCAAACCAAGGGAAGCGCTTAACGGGAAAGGAAATGCTGTTCAATAAACATCTTATAGACTTTAAAAAATATCCTCATGCATTGGCGCGCTTCAGTTATAGCTTAGGGCACGCCTTTTCGTTGCGGGGAGATATGAAAAGGGGGAGGAAATATCTATTCCTTGCTTGGCGGAACCATCTTTCCCACCCTAAATATCTTCTCGCATTTTTTCTTTCTTTGTTTGGCTCACATACGCTCTATAAAAAAACTGGTACCATATACCTCAAACTGAAATAAGAGGTAGTAGAACTTGATAATAACATATATTTGTGATATTCTTTTCAAAAGAATTTTAGAGGAGGATCGTGAATGGATCAACCGGATCAAGGACATGGAAAGATCGCAGCGTACTGCATGGCTCTTTTAACCCAACCGCTTGAAAAAGCGGACGCCATAGCGGTGTTTACGGGAGATGGTCGGACGCGTGTCACGCATGCGCACGAAATTTACCAGCGCGGACTAGCGCCACTTCTGATGATAACCGGAGCTGATGACTTGCTATCGGCGAACCCGCAGGCGAATGCCGAGGATTATGCGCACTATTTGATAGAGCAAAAAAGCATGTCGCGGGATCGTATTGTCACTGACGCCACGGATGTCAATCCTGATTTCGGAAAGACCTGCCTGGGGCAGGCAGCAAGTATCGTGTACGAAAGCCGAAAAAGAGGATGGCAGACGATCATTCTCGTGGCAAGTCACTACCACATTCCACGGGCGTATATGACGCTTCTCAAAATTTGCCTGAAGGAAACATTTGACCTTCGGATCATAGCGGCCCCGTCCCGGCTTCCTTGGTTTTCCGGAACGGAAATCAAAGTACATCCGGTGGAGCCCTGGTTGCGTTTCTGGGACGAAGAATGGCCGCGCATCACTACATATCAGGATAAAGGTGATGTCGCTACCTGGGGAGAGCTGGGAGAATACCTCCTGAGGCAGAACCTGTAAAGAAATTATGTCTTTATAAAAAGGCAAAACCCACAATCATTATGATTGTGGGTTTTTATTTTTATATGAGAGGTGGATCATAACTCCTTCACCATCTCTTCAAAAGAAGGAATGGTAAGTTTCGCGTTGAGGTCGTGCACTGTCCGAAGCCGGCGGTCGATAGCGACAGAAGCTTCCGTGGGAATTATTTTTCCTCCATAGCCATACTTTTCTTTAAACACGGTCAACATATCGTATTTTGAAACATCGTTTGAAAAAATGTGATACGTACCTTCTTTTGGATACTGATCTCGGTTCTCTATTATTTTCTTAACAATATTCCCGTATTGGTACGTTGTGATGCCATTCCAGAAATGATTGGTAAAGCCATTGAGGGACGGTTCATCTTTTTTGCTTCGGAACCATTCAATGAGGGATGAAGTGGTCCCCACCTCCGGGCCTATGATGGAGGTACGGAGCACCAGAGAATGAGCCGGCTCGCCCATTACCTTTGAAATGCCGTATAAATCTACCGGTGTTTTCACGGACACTTCCGTGTAAGGAGCTTCCGTGAGGCCGTTATAAGCACAATCGGTAGTAATATGAATGAGTTTTTCTTTGTATGCACCACTTAAGGCATGGGGAAGAGCGCCATTAATAAAAAGAGTTGCGCGGGGATTCGTTAGGCTATGGGGCTTTATAACGCCGGCGCAATTTATTACGGCATCCACATTTCCAATAACATCAACCAAACGTTGTATAGTTGGACCCATGCCGGTTTCCTGGAAGCCCTCCAAATAATCCTGCTCTATATCGGCAAGGTCAAATATAATGATTTTGTGGTTTTGAACGCCGCCGTAGGCATCGTTAAGAAGATTAAGTTTTTTCTTATCGCGCGCAACAAGCACTAAATCATGCACATCTTTAAGGGCACGGTATACGCCTGATCCGAGCATGCCGCCGGGGGCAATAATTGCTATTTTTTTCTTCGAAGTTTCCATAAATATTACCGGTGTTTTGTCTGCCAGAGATCACCCCAGGTATACGGATCATATCTATGATCATCCTTAAGAGATTCTTTTGTTGTCGAGGAGGATCCGCAAAGAAGAATGGTATTATCTTCCAAAGATACCCACCCGTTCGCATAACCCGGCGGGATTACGACAAGAAGCGGCTTTCGCTCGCCACTGGTGAATTGATACATTTCCTTCGGATTATCCGGATTGATGGCGATAAATTTAGCAGAACCTTTTACGATGACAAAATATTTCCATTCTTTCTTATGAAAATGAAACCCTCGCACTACACCGCGTACTGGGTTTACAACATAATATATTCTCTTAATAGGGCGATCGGGCCCGTCCAATACGGGCGAGAAATACCCCCGATCGTCTGCAAAGAGTGGAACCTCTATAGTATGAGGAATAATATCTTTTTTCTTTGGCATAATATATTTTACAGCGAACTGGTACCAAGATGTTTCGCGTTGCTATAGGTAATATGTTTATAATCTTTCACGCGTCCGCTCCGCACGAGTTCCGCCATTTCTTTAATGCCGTACATGACATCCTTTTTTGTGTCTTGGGAAAGCACATTATCGCGTTTCGCCTTTGCGGTGCTGGCAAAATAGTGGCGATTATCTTCAAAGCGTTTTCCGGAAGAGTGAATATGGCACTTGGTATGTTTTTTCACCATTTCGGCAATTTCCACAATATTATGATTTACGGTTGATACATTATAGATGCCGGTATTCTTGGTGAAAAGATTATGCACGAACGTGCGGGCAATATTACAAACATGAATATTGGGGCGCTGTTGGTTTCCCCCAAACACGGTTATCTCTCCATTGGCAACCGCATTGGTAGTAAGCGTGTTTACCACAAGATCGGTGCGCGGCCGTGAGTAGGTATCAGAAACACCGAATGCGGTGCCAAGCCGGAAGATAATGGCGTTGGGATGTTTTAAGAGATGCTGTTCAGCGTTTACTTTTGTAGTAGCATAGAGAGATAATGGATTTGGTTTTGATTCTTCAGTTACTTCTTCCTCATTCGATCCATAAACGGAACAGGTTGATGGAAAGAGAATGCGTCCCTTGTAATTCCGTGCGAGCCATTGGATTGCTTTTTCGTTTATATCGACGGCGGCAAGAGGTTGTAAGTAGCATGCACCGTCACCCACAATGGCCGCGAGCCAGATAATATCGGTATAGTCGTTTATTATGTTTTTTAGTTTTTTTGTGTCCCGCACATCACCATAGACAAAATCACCGCCTGGTTTCAGATAACGATCCTCGTAGAAGAGAGCATCATAGACGGTGTAAGGGATTTTTTTCTGAGCAAGAATATCAGTAACTGCACCACCAATGTATCCGGCACCGCCAACCACCAATACCCGTTTTTTTGCTTTTTGCTTCATAAAGAGAATGTTATACTAACAACTACTCATAGACGCTATAATACTGAATATATGCCAAGATGGCAAGAGGCGAAGATAAGGATATAACGCCAAAGGAATTCTTTTTGTCATATGAAAATTAAGTACCTTATACCATTTCATTATTTTTTTGGAAAAATATATTTATTTTTGCGCCAGTCATTTCATCATGCATTTGTTAAAATTATTAATGGCTACTATAAAATACGCTACGGCGTTCCAAGAATTCGCGATAAGACTACCGATTTGGCGGTTTTTAAAGATATTTTTATAAAACGAGATCTAAAGATAATGAAACGTATAGAGCCGGTATATATTGTTGATGTTGGCGCGTATGTAGGATATTCATCGTGGTGGTTTCATATACAATATCCCGGTGCTCGTATTCTTGCGTTAGAACCGCATCCGGAAACGTATGCTCTCTTGAAGAAATCTTTATCGCATATGCCAGGTAGTACGTGTTGGGAAAAAGCATTATGGTCTAAGAAAACACACATACATCTCGAAGACCGTAATACCGGCGAATGGGGGTATACGGCAAAAGAAGGAGGGACGATTCAGACAGTGATACCGCTCGAGTTATTTCAAGAGAATAAAAAAATCGATATTTTAAAAATCGATATAGAAGGTGGTGAAAAATATATTTTTGAATCGGGGCATGATTGGCTTGAACGGGTACGTATTCTTATAATAGAATTACATGACAGAATTTATCCGGATGTAAGTATAATTTTTTGGAACGCTATAGATAAAAATAATTTTCAATGTACTAAAAAGGGAGAGAAAATTATTTGTTACAATATGAGTAAATAGACTAAAAATATTTTTTACCTCTTTATAAAAATTTCTAACATATTCCCGTGGATAAAAAGAAAGAAAAACAAGATATCCAAGAAGAAGAATATCAATTTCCTTATCACTGGACACTTAGAAAGGAGTCTCGAAAAGGAGTCGTTTATTATGGGTATTATAATCTGGCTCTTGCGGCAGCTGGTCCGCTAGCAGGCAAGCGTGTTCTGGATGCGGGATGCGGGGATGGATATTTTACGAGGCTTATAAAAAAACAGGGTGCTGAGCAGGTAGTAGGCACTGACTATTCCGCGCGTGCTCTTTCATTTGCTCGCCTCCTTGCTCCCGGTATTGATTTTACCGAGGCTGACCTTATGCAGTTGCCTTATGAAGATGTATCATTTGATGTTGTATTTTTAGTAGAAGTTCTTGAGCATATTCCAAGTGATGGTCAGAAACATATAGTGCGGGAGTTGGCGCGTATACTAAAGCCGGGTGGTCTCTGCATTATAACAGTGCCATCTGTTCGTATGCCGGTAATTGAAAAACATGAAGAACATTTTACCAAAGAATCACTCGCACGTCTTTTAGAGGTGTATTTTTCAGTGAAGAATACGGAGGGGCAAGATCGGGGTGATTGGGTCGCGGATCTTTTTTGGATTTTTTGGCGGTTATGGGATAATCGTTTTTGGCGCATTAAGCCGCTTGTGGGTATTGTATTGCCGGCAATATATATGCGATTTATGAACGCGGTTTCTGCGGAGACAGGGCGGCGGCTTGTCGGTACGTTTCAAAAGAAGTAGTATGAGTATATGATTTTTTTGCTTATCAGTAGTATGGTAATCATCCCATTGTCGGCGGCAGCATATTTGGATCCGGGGACGGGAAGTTATATTTTTCAACTTCTATTAGCAACTGTACTGGGAGGTATGTTTGCCGTAAAAATATTTTGGCGGCGTATCATGGTTTTTTTCAGCGGATTATTTGGCAAGAAAAAAGAAGAAGGGGTATCGTTGGTAGATAATAATACTCATCATGAAGGAGAATCAGAGGGAGCGTAATGGGCGCATACAGGGTTCTTTTCGAGACCCGGACGGGTTTCTTTTTTTACGTGATAATGTTCTTTATCGGCAAGTGAATCAGAATGGTAAAGAAAAGTATGACCTGTTTATAAAATCAGGATTATACGATGAACTTACGAAGAGCACCATGCTTATTCCACACGATGAAGTATCGATATTACCAGAAACAGAAGAAGCATATATTATTATAAAACCGGTGCGGATTCCCCTGATTACTTATCCGTATGAATGGAGTTTTAGCCAGTTAAAAGACGCTGCACTCCTGACGCTTCGTATGCAGTACGTGGCGTTTCGACATGGTATGTCTTTAAAAGATGCAAGTGCCTACAATATACAGTTTTATAAGGGACGGCCCATCGGTATTGATACGCTTTCGTTTGAACCATATGCGGTGGGGAAACCGTGGGTTGCGTATCGACAGTTTTGTCAGCATTTTTTAGCACCCTTGCTTCTCATGAGTTATACGGATATTCGGTTACAAAGTTTACTTAGAACAAACATTGACGGCATTCCGTTGGATTTGGTAAGTCGCTTGCTTCCACGGCGCACGTGGACAAAGTTTTCCATTCTTTCGCATATTCATTTGCACGCACGTTATCAGCAAAGATACGCTGATGCGGGGGAGTTAGTAGTTCAGAAAAAATCGGAACGCGAGATACAATTAGCACCTCTTCTAGAAAACCTTTCTTCCCTGATTCAAAAACTGAAACCGCACGGGCAAAAAACGGAGTGGGCTACGTACTACAAAGAAACAAATTATACAGATACCGCGTTTGTAAAGAAGAAAAAACTGGTAGAGTCGTTTGTAAGGGCAATAGCTCCGCAAGTTGTGTGGGACATAGGAGCAAATACGGGTGTGTTTAGCCGCGTGGCGGTCAAGGCGGGTGCGGAAGTGGTGTCATTTGATATTGACCCTATTGCTG
This sequence comes from Candidatus Ryanbacteria bacterium CG10_big_fil_rev_8_21_14_0_10_43_42, assembly GCA_002793915.1. Taxonomy (NCBI): domain Bacteria; phylum Candidatus Ryaniibacteriota; species Candidatus Ryanbacteria bacterium CG10_big_fil_rev_8_21_14_0_10_43_42. The sequence goes on from PFEF01000005.1 coordinate 97,895, forward strand.
TGGATGTGAATTATCGTATGGTGCAGAAAGAGAGAGAGGGACATATTCTGCCGCTTACTCTTGATCTTACCAATCCAAGTCCATCATTAGGATGGTCGCATGAAGAACGTTTATCTCTTATAGCACGAAGTGCTAATGTTGATTGTGTATTAGCACTCGCTCTTATTCATCATTTGGCTATTTCTAATAATCTTCCGTTTGAGTACATAGCGGAATTTTTTGCCCATATAGCGCCTGTGCTTATTATTGAATTTGTGCCAAAGGAAGACTCTAATGTAAAGCGCCTTTTAGTAACACGGGAAGATATTTTCCCGCACTATACGAAGGAAGGATTTGAGAAAGCATTTTCTGCATTTTTTTCTCTTGAGGAATCAAGCTTTATAGAAGGAAGTACGCGTATTCTCTATCGCATGAAGCGAAAAGATATATGAAAATAATATCACACACAATATTATTTGCGCTTTATCCCATACTGTTTCTATTTGCCGAGAATACCGACGAGGTGGTAGTGGGAGATATTATAGTTCCCGCTATGTTGTCATTGGGGCTTACAGCATTAGTGTACGGCATCTCATGGTTATTGTATCGGGATTCTGGTAAGGCAAGTATTTTTACCTCGTTTTTTTTGCTATTGTTTTTTTCCTACGGACATATATTTGAGCCCGAAAATGGATTGTATTGGATACGGCACCGATATCTTCTTACGATATGGGTGGTATTATTTGGTGCTGGTATGTATGGATTATGGCAAACAACACGGAATACAAAATCATTTTCAGCCATACTTAATATAATTGCTGTCGTATTGGTAGCAGGTTCCCTTTTTCAAATTGGGAGTTACATGTTTAGGGTACAGAATATTTCTACAAATGGCGTGTACGCTCACCTTGATACAGCTGAACACACGAACGCTATAATTACAGCAAAAGAAAACACTGGTATACGGCCCGATATTTATTATATTATCCTTGATGCCTATGCGAGCGCTGATATACTGAAGGAAGTGGGATACGATAATACGGCATTCCTTGCGTTTCTAGAAGACAGGGAATTCTATGTGGTGCCTCATAGTTTTAGCAACTATTCGGCAACGCATCTTTCATTGGCGTCATCTCTTAATATGGATCATATTGCCACATTAAGTACTGAACCGGGTTTTGTTACAAAAGAAACAATTGACCATCGAACGCTTATAGAGGCAAATCGCGTCCGGCAATTTTTGCAGGAGCAGGGATACGAATTTATTCAGTTTAATTCTCATTGGCACGCTACGTTCAAAAACCGATTTGCAGATGAAAATGTAAGCGTAGGGTATATGCCGGAATTTTTAAATATTTTATACCAGACCACAGCGGTTTATCCTATCGGTGAAAAATTTGATGCATTTAATCCGCGCAATATTCAATATAGGCGCATCAAGAGTCACCTTGATTATTTGCCTGAAATAGCAAAGCGTGATGGCCCAACATTTGTATTTGCACATCTCATTGTGCCGCATCCGCCATATGTTTTTGATAGAAATGGCAATTTTATTCAAGATGAACAGGAAACGGAAGAAGAATTACGGATGGCGTACATTGAGCAGGTAATGTTTATAAATAAACAATTAGCAAGAGTCGTTGATGAAATTCTATCAGAATCAAAAACACCTCCTATTATTATTTTACAAGGAGACCATGGATCTCGTCTGGAAGATAAAACAGCAATCAAAAAAGAATCTGAACTCACCGACTGGTTTTTAAAAGAGCGGCTTGGCGCGCTGAATGCCTACTATCTTCCTAATGGAGGACAAAAAGCATTGTACGAAGGCATGACGCCGGTTAATACTTTTCGTGTTCTTTTTAATTACTATTTCGGCACGTCGTTTGAATTGCGGCCGGATGATAGTTATCTCGCGCCTCCATGGAGCGATGGATACGACATTATTAACGTTACAGAACAAATTCGAGAAAAATAAAAAAGCTCTGCTGTCAGAGCTTTTGTGACAGGATAACTATATTTGTCAAGATTTCCATGCGGATAAGTCTTTCCCAAGAAGGGATGCCAGTTTTTCGATATCGGCAGCATAGTAAGAGGAGAGTTGGGCGCGTATATCCGGCGTAAGTGGGGTATACGCTGTTTTTTTCTCACTTTTTGTGACAACGGCGCGGCGTATCGGATTATATAACACTCGCTTTATCGCATTATTAATATGTAGAAATTTCATAATGCGAATGATTATTCGCCCTATAGGATTACGCATGGCGTGTTCGGAGGTAATGGTAAATGAGCGTTTTAAGGTTGATGCTTTGGGTGCTGATGGATTTACTTCCAACACAAGGGAGGGAGGTATAAAGGAAGGGTTAATGTTAAGGAAGGTATAGAGATTTTTTATGAATAAAGCCGGTTTTTTTCGCATTTCTTCATAGATACCTATAAAAATTTGCTCGCGCGGGAATACTGTAAGGTATCGTTTTATATATTCGTAATATAATCCCGAGGCGAGGTACGCGTCATTTTTGATAAGCTTCTCAAATGGCGGATACGTTCTTCCTTCTGCCTTATGTAGGTACTGGGAATATGTTTGGTCTACGGGATTTCTGAGAAGAAGTACTAGCTTAATATTGGGGAAGTGTTTTTTAATGAGTTCCGGTGCCTCCGAATCGTAAATGTAATCAGTGCTCCATTCGCCTTTTATGATAGCGGACGCACAGTGAGTAAAATGGTTTTTGTACCATTCCATGCCTTTAGTGTAATTCCATAGATCAGGTCTATCTTCAAATGAAAACAGCATGAACCGCCGCCTGTTAAAAAAATGAAGTTCCTTTGGTTTCGATACACATGCTTCGGGATGTTCATCTACACATGCAGCAGCCCATGAGGTACCGCATTTGGGTGCTCCTATGCCTATGAAATCAAGAGTAAATTGATCAGATGAATTCATGGTTATTCTTTGAATTTAAAAATAATGAACCCTAATAATTGATTAATGGAGCGTCCAAGGATATGTCCTATAATAGCACCCCAGATACCAAACCAGGGAATAAGAGCGAATACGGCTACTATCTTAATAACCGGAGAGAGAATTTTGAATGCATATACATTCTTTATCGTGCCCTCTGCTTTTAAGATGACACCGAATATATTAAACGGATACAGTACTAATGAAAGGGCAAAGATTTGGGAAAGAAGAACGGATTCCGTATAGCGGGGAAACAGGATGTTAAATAATAAAGGAGCTACCAGAACATAAGTGAGTACTATAAGCGTGGTAATGGTAACAGCGCGGTATGTTCGGCGGGTTATTGTTTGTTTGAATGTATCCCATTCAGCCGGATTATCCATCTTACCGACAATTTTGGGGAACGCGATGTTGGGGATAATATCAAGAAATCCGCGAAGGCGCTGTACTGGCACGATAGCAAACGCATAAACAGCAACGGCACTCGGACCTAAGTAGGTGAACAAAAGGAAAGAATCAATATGACTTGCAATGGTAGATGGTATGTCAAGAAGACTTAAGTGAAGTCCGTAGCGGAGTGATGCCGGATCATTTTCTTCTGTTACTGGAGTAGTGCGGAGCGTAAGAAGAAAAGAAATAATATTAGGAATAGCGTAACCTATGGCATAGGCACCGATGAGAAGAAATAACCCTTCGGTATGAGAAAGTTCATGTATATAAAATGTTCCCACCGCAGATGCTATGAGTATGCCGTAGAATAGGTATCCGGCTATGTTTAAAAAAGTTTTTTTACGGAATTCTTTTCTGCCGTCTAAATATGCACGCCAAGTACCCAGTCCGTCTATAAATGGCGCAGCAAGAGCAATAACAAGGAGGCTTTCCGCAAGAGGAATATTGCCTTGGAGAAAAAAATAGAGTGCTGTACTGAATCCGCCGAGTGTTATAAGAAATGTAGAGAGAAAAATAATGCGAGCACTCTCGCGAAACGTACCCGCAAAACCGCGCGCAACGCTTCGAGTGAGTGCTAAGCTAACGCCGGGAAGTGCAAAAACACCAAGCATGCCAATGATGCTTAAAATATAGCGATAATCACCGTACAAATCTTTGGTAAGATAGCGTGCAAATATGATGGACAAGCCAAGCGCTATTATAGTTTGTACAATATTAGCAACACTTAGCCATGCGCTATTTTGAAAGATGTATGACGTATCAGTGCGCAGAAATCGTTCAATTGGTTTTGTTATTCTATCCATATAAGTATTATTACTCTAGCAAAATAAAGAGGCGTCTGCTACGTTAATGTATATGAAACCAAGTTATCGTGAATCACATAAGACAGAGCGGAAGAGTCGGATGTATGAAGAACTGGTCTATAAACAAGGATCATATGATGATATGGTCTGGCAGTATGAAAAGAAGCTTCTTGATATGGAACTTGCTCGTCTCAAGGAACGTGTGCCAAGTGTACTACGGTATCTTGATTTTGGATGCGGAACAGGGCGCATTCTTGGATATCTTGAAGAGGAAGTTGGGGAAGCTACCGGTGTTGATAATGCGGCTTCCATGTTGGCATATGCTCGTAATCAGGTAAAGAAGGCGAAACTTATAGAGGCAGATCTTACGGAACATGATGTTCTCGCGGGTGAAGAGTATGATTTTATAACGGCATTCAGGATATTTTTGAATGCAGAACCAGTATTACGGAAAGAAATGATGCGTGTACTGACACCAAAGATGCGTGATGAAAATAGTATATTTATTTTTAATATGCACGGTAATATATGGAGTCATCGTTTGTTTACAAAACTCTGGCTTACGTTGCGTGGGAGACGCCTAAATACGATTTCGTATTGGCAGGCACGGCGTTTTGCCGAAGCGCATGGTCTTTTTGTGGAACGTTGGTATGGGTTTGGGGTTTTGCCAAAAGTTTTTTATCGGTGGTTTGGCAGTACGCGTATGTATCGGTTAGATAATATGTTTGCCCGCGTACCATTTATGCGCTATATGGCATATGATCTTGTATTCGTATGCAAGAAAATAAGAAATCTTAAATGATTATTGTCAAGATGCGCATATAGTACTCATATTGTATCGTAAAGTATATGAAAAAGGCTCTTATCACCGGTATTACGGGACAGGATGGCTCATATTTGGCTGAGTTATTGCTTAATGAGGGATATGAGGTGCACGGTATCATACGCCGCGCCAGTACATTTAATACCGGACGTATTGATCATCTGTACCAGGATCCGCATGAAGACGGCGTACGTTTCTTCTTGCACTACGGGGATCTCGCCGATGGCAGTTCCATTAATCGTCTTATTCGCACTATACGTCCCGATGAAATCTATCATTTAGGAGCGCAGAGTCATGTACGAGTCAGTTTTGATATGCCGGAATACACAACGGATGTTGTGGCGGTAGGAACACTTCGCTTATTAGAGGCGATTCGTGATGCCGGACTTCCCAATACAAAATTTTATCAGGCGTCCAGCTCGGAAATGTTTGGGAAAGTAATGGAAACGCCGCAAAAAGAAACAACGCCGTTTTATCCGCGCAGTCCGTACGGAGCCGCAAAGGTATGCGCGTATTGGCTTACAAAAAATTACCGTGAATCATACAATATGTTTGCGGTAAACGGTATTTTATTTAATCATGAAAGTCCGCGACGCGGGGAGACGTTTGTGACACGCAAAATTACGCGTGCCATTGCGAATATTCTTGCCGGCACGCAGGACAAATTATATCTAGGTAACTTAGACGCTCGGCGCGATTGGGGATACGCGCCTGATTATGTGCGAGCGATGCATATGATGTTGCAACATACCGAGCCGGATGATTTTTTGGTGGCAACCGGCGAGACGCATTCTGTACGCGAATTTGTGGAAGAAGCCTTTGATCTTGTGGGACTTGATTGGAAAAAATATGTCGTTATAGACGAGCGGTATTATCGGCCGACAGAAGTTGATCTCTTGTTGGGGGATGCCACAAAAATAAAGGATACGTTAGGATGGAAGCCGTCCGTTACTTTTACGGATCTGGTTCGAAGGATGGTGGAGGCTGATACGGAAAAACATTTTCATGATCACGTTACCAGATAAACATATCGTTGTTACGGGAGGCGCCGGGTTTTTGGGGAGCTTTGTGGTGGAGGAATTGAGGCGGCAGGGTATTTCTCCAAAGCAGATTACGGTGCCACGGGCGCGGGATTACGATCTCCGGAAACGTACGCAATGTGAGCAGGTAGTGCGTAACGCGGATATTGTTATTCATTTGGCAGCAAATGTGGGCGGTATTGGTTATAATAGAGAGCATCCGGCCGAGTTGTTTTATGACAACCTTATCATGGGTACGGAGCTAATGGACGCGGCATTTCAGGCGGGCGTACAGAAATTTGTAGCGATCGGCACGATTTGTTCGTATCCTAAATTTACGCCAGTGCCGTTTAAGGAAGAGGACTTTTGGAATGGATATCCGGAGGAAACAAATGCGCCGTACGGCCTTGCGAAAAAAATGCTTTCAGTTCAAGCGGCAGCGTATCGAGCGCAGTATGGCTTTAATGTGATAAGTTTATATCCCGTTAATTTATACGGCCCACGGGATAATTTTAATCCAACATCTTCACATGTTATACCGGCACTCATAAGAAAATGCCTCGAAGCGCGTGATCAAGGAAAATCTCATATAGACGTATGGGGATCGGGTCAGGCTACGCGAGAATTTCTATACGTGGAAGACGCTGCACGTGGAATTGTTCTGGCGGCAGCGCAATATGATAAGCCGGATATCGTAAATTTGGGAGCCGGCCGGGAGATTTCTATTCGTGATCTTGTGCATATAATTGCGCATTTATGCCAATTTAAAGGAGAGATCCAGTGGGATACATCAAAACCTGATGGCCAGCCACGGCGTATACTGGATGTAAACCGTGCAAAAACAGAATTTGGGTTTACTGCAGATACATCATTTGAAGAAGGGCTTATGAAAACAATTACATGGTATGAACAAACAAGAGCATATTAATTATTTCGATACCATCGCTCCTAAACGGGATGAATGGAAGAAGCGCAACTGGTACTACCATAAAGCGTTGGTTGATTTGATGCGTTTTATTATTCCCGAAGAAAGCACGGTTCTTGATATTGGGTCCGGAACGGGGGACTTACTTGCATCGGTGAAGCCAAAACGGGGCGTTGGAGTTGATATTAGTCCGCACATGATAGAAATTGCTGGAAGAAAATATCCTACGCTTGAATGGCGGCGGGATGATGCCGAAGCACTCTCTCTTAATGAGAAATTTGATTATGTTATGCTCTCGGATACGATCGGGCACGTGGAAGATATAGAACGTGTATTTCATAATCTTCCAAACGTGACACATTCGGAAACACGCATTATTATCACACATATTAATTATTTCTGGGAGCCCATGATGTGGCTGGCGGAAGTATTACATCTGAAAGCGCGCCAGCCGTTGCAGAACTGGATATCACCACATGATGTAGAAAGTATGCTCCACCTTGCCGGGTTCGAGATAGTAAAACAGGGACGTCGCATGATTATGCCGGTATGGATCCCGCTCCTGTCAGTATTTTGTAATCGCGTACTGGCGCATCTCCCGCTATTGTCACGATTAGGGATTATTCAATATGTGGTGGCGCGTCCGGCACCAAAAGATAGAAAGGAGTATTCCGTATCAATTATAATTCCGGCGCGTAATGAGAAAGGGAATATAGAGCGCGCTCTTGTGGAAATGCCTGCTTTTGGATTATCGCAGGAAATTATTTTTGTCGAAGGAGGTTCAATAGATGGTACGCTTCTGGAAATAAAGCGCGTGGCAGACGCCTATGCCGAAAAATATACGGTGCGTTATGCGGAGCAGAACGGTACCGGAAAAGGAGATGCTGTACGGAAAGGGTTTTCTATGGCCACGGGTGAGATGCTTATGATATTGGATGCTGACCTTACGGTGCGCCCGAAAGATTTGCCAAAGTTTTATGAAGCTCTCGCTACGGGGCGGGGAGAATTTATTAACGGATCGCGTTTGGTGTATCCGTTGGAGAAAGAATCAATGCGGTTTTTGAATATTTTGGGGAATAAATTTTTTAGCATAATGTTTAGCTGGCTCTTGGGACAGCGCATTAAGGATACACTTTGCGGCACAAAGGTACTTCTTAAGAAAGATTACGAACGTATAGCCGCAAACAGATCCTACTTTGGAGACTTCGATCCGTTCGGCGATTTTGATCTCATTTTTGGATCAGCGAAACTAAATTTAAAAATGGTAGAAATCCCCATACGGTATCAGGCACGTACGTATGGGAGTACTAATATTCAGCGATGGAAACACGGTCTTATTCTTCTTAGAATGGTGGTATTTGCCATGCGTAAGATTAAGTTTCTATAATGCAAAAACTTTTTCAATCGCCGCTTCGGCTGTTCATTATTATTCTTTCCCTAAAGATTCTTTTTGTGGTGGGTGTTGTATTCTTTTTTGGAGCAGATCGCCTTCTTTGGGGAGATGCGCATCTTTATATTGATATTGGTAACAATATATTTTCCGGGAACGGATTTTCTAGTACATCATCCGATGGTACGTTTTATCCTAATATATTACGCACACCGATTTATCCGGCGATAATAGGTTTCTTTAGTACTTTTTTTACGCATGGTCTTATTATTGTTGCTCTAGTGCAAGCAGTTATTGCATCCGCCGCCGCTATCCTCATCTACCTTATTGGGCGATTCTTTTTATCACCCGGCTTTGCCTTACTACCGGCACTTTTGTTTTCCTTTGAACCTCTTCTTTCCGTTCTTCATGTTCTCATTCTTCCCGGGACGTTACATCTCTTTTTTATTCTGGCCTTTACCTATTTTTTCCTATGTTTTCTGGAAGGAAATAAATGGCAGTATATTATATTTGCATCAGTTGCACTGGGGATTTCTGTGTTAGTAAAACCTATCTCCGTGTATCTCTTTGTAGTTCCTGTTGGCATAATGCTTTTCTATAAGAAGGCTTGGAAGCAGAGTTTTATTTTTCTCGGCTTATTTTTTCTTCTTCTGTCTCCATGGATAGTGCGTTACCACGCAGTAACAGGATCTTTCGGCGTGAGCGCCAATGATAGCAATAATATCTGTGGGTGGGGATTGGGCGGAGTTCTTGCTATGGAGCATCGCATTGATTCAAGTAATTGGGCGGAAATCTGGGGAACGGAAAACTATTCCTCCGTAAGCGCGCGATGCACGAGCAATAGTGAGGCGGTGTATTTGTTTCTTACAGAATATCCGACAGCGTTCATAAAAACGATGGCACTTGCGGCGTTTTCACTTCTTACCAATGAAGGATATACTGTTTTATTTGAAAAGCCATCCGATGAGCAGATAAAAATACATCATAATTATCTTACACCGGCGGTGCTTACTAATACTGATTGGCAGCAAAAAGTGATGGCGGCATGGCAGGAGTTTTCTTGGGCGGAAAAAACGATTATTATAGCGGGAAAGATTTTTTGGATGGTAATTCTTATAGCGGCAATCCTCGGTGTATTTTTTCTTCTGAAAAATCGTACCACCCGTATGACGGGATTGCTATTTTTTCTTATGGTGGGATATTTTGTTGGAACGATTGTTGTCAGTACGGCATTCGGCGTGAGTGCGCGTTTGCGGCATCCGATTGACCCCTACCTTTTGATGCTTGCTTCTTATGGTATATATTATGGAGCAGGCAGGGAAAAGAGTCAGAACAATAGCATATGAATATAATGTCATGGCTGCAATTACCGGAAATGAAAAATGCCTCACAAATAAGTGATGCCGCGTTAACGCTCTTGCATGGGCGTATCATAAAGAAAAAACCGTTTTTAAAAAAGATATACGAAGATTTTTACAAGGAACAAAAAGAAAAAATTCCCGCTATCGGAAAACAGCCGGTTATTGTAGAACTGGGAAGTGGCAGTGGGTTTATAAAAGATATTATTCCCAATACTATTACGTCGGATGTGTTAGAGCTTCCCGGAATAGATATGCAGTTTTCGGCACTCCAGATGCCATTTGCTTCATCCTCGGTGGATGTTTTCCTTATGTTGAATACGTTTCACCACATTCCGGATGCCGAAGCATTTTTACACGAGATGGAGCGCTGTCTTAAAAAAGGGGGCCGTATCATTATGATTGAACCGGCAAATACATTGTGGGCGCGTTTTATATACAAGAATTTTCATCCGGAACCATTCGATCCCTCTGCCGGATGGCGATTTCATAGTAAGGGACCGCTTCTGTCAGCGAACGGAGCACTTCCTTGGATTGTGTTCTTACGCGACCGGGCGCGCTTTGACAAAGAGTATAAATCGTTTAGAATAGTAGCGTTGCGTATGCATACGCCATTTCGGTATTTGGTGAGTGGCGGGGTCTCTATGCGTGGATTATTGCCCTTATTTCTCTACCCTGTTGTAAAGGGTGTGGAATATCTGCTGATGCCGCTTTCCGGTTATATAGGCATGTTTATTACCATTGAAGTCGAAAAGATAGAATGAATATTTTGGGTATATCAGCGTTTTACCATGATTCTGCCGCCTGTCTCCTGAGGGACGGCGCTTTTGTTGCAGCAGCTCAAGAAGAGCGATTTACCCGTAAAAAGCACGATCAGGATTTTCCCCGACGGGCCGTTGCTTATTGCTTAGAAGAGGCTGGTATTACAATCGAAGATATTGATTACATAGCTTTTTATGATAAGCCGTTTCTCAAATTTGAGCGCATCTTGGAGACATATCTTTCTTATGTTCCGCGCGGCATCCAGTCATTTCTAAAAGCGATACCCGTTTGGATGAAGCAGAAACTTTGGATTAAGGACATTATTGCAAAAGAATTAAACTATACCGGCACGATACTATTTCCGGAACATCACGAATCTCATGCGGCATCTGCTTTTTTTCCATCTCCTTTTGCGGAAGCGGCCATTATTACGGTCGATGGCGTGGGAGAATGGGCAACGGCGAGTTATGGAATAGGGGAAGGCAACACGATACGCATTATGGCTGATATACAATTTCCCCACTCGCTCGGCCTCCTCTACTCAGCGTTTACATACTATACCGGATTTAAGGTGAACGCGGGGGAATACAAGGTTATGGGTCTTGCTCCGTACGGCGATCCTGTTTACAAAGATATTATTTATAAACATCTTATAGATGTAAAAGAAGATGGATCGTTTGCTCTTGATATGAGCTATTTTAATTTTGGCGCCGGCCTTACTATGACCAATAATAAGTTCCATGATTTATTTGGCGGTCCGCCATGCGTTCCAGAATCGAATCTCACACAACGTGAAATGGACTTGGCGCGGTCCATTCAGGAGGTTACGGAGGAAATTATGCTACGTATAGCGCGTCACGTGCACGCCGTAACGGGAAAGAAAAAATTATGTCTAGCGGGAGGTGTTGCTTTAAATTGTGTAAGTAACGGAAGACTTCTCCGTGAAAGTCCTTTTGAGGACATATGGATTCAACCGGCGGCGGGGGATGCCGGCGGTTCTGTCGGGGCTGCGTATATTGCGTGGTATCACTATGCGGGTATGAATCGCCGGAGCAATGAAGAGAACGACGCCATGAACGGATCATATCTGGGACCTCTTTTTTCGTCAAAAGCTATAGAGGAATTTTTAATTGCAAATAGCATTCCATTTCATAAATTAGGTGCGCGGGAATTGTTGGAACGTGTTAGTAAGCTTCTTTCCGATGGAAATATCGTAGGATGGTTTCAAGGCCGTATGGAGTTTGGTCCCCGTGCGCTCGGCGCGCGTTCCATTTTGGGAGATGCGCGATCTCCCAAAATGCAGTCGGTAATGAATCTCAAAATAAAATTCCGCGAATCATTCCGGCCATTTGCACCATCCGTTCTTAAAGAGAGAGCAAGAGCATATTTTTCTTTGGAAAAGGAAAGTCCGTACATGCTTTTTACGGCCGTGGTAAACACTGAACGGAGAACTGAAATGTCAGAAGAGGAGCGGCAGCTGTTTGGTATTGATAAACTTCATACGGTACGATCAGACATACCGGCCGTTACGCATGTGGATTATTCGGCGCGTATTCAGACGGTAGATCAAAAAACAAATACGCTGTATCATGCTCTTCTATCTCAATTCGAAAAAGATACAGGGCACGGCCTTTTAGTAAACACATCTTTTAATGTGCGCGGTGAGCCGATTGTTTGTACGCCGGAAGATGCCTATCGATGTTTTATGCGTACGGAAATGGATTATCTAGTATTGGGACCGTACATCCTCGACAAGAAAGAACAAAAGAGGAAGACTCATTATAAGCAAGAAGAATTCGCACTGGATTAATAGTATGATTAGGGAAGAATTAAAAATGATTGAAAGCAGTGATGCGGATGTGAAAAATTTCTGCAGGGTTATCGGCATTGTCTCTGCTGTAATAGGGGGGTGGCTATTATGGCATGGCGATGAGTACGCCCTTCTTTTGCTAGGCGTGTCTTTTATTCTTATTGTAGGAGGCATTATTGCACCATGGGCATTGCGTCCTTTACAGAAGCTTTGGATGGCAGGGGCTATCATACTGGGATGGATTATAACGAGGATTATTCTCGCCATTCTTTTTTATGGCATTGTAACCCCGATAGGTGTGGGAGCGCGTTTCTTAGGCAAAAGGTTTCTTACGGGAATAAAACGGGAGGAGCAAACGAGTTATTGGGTTATGCGTACGGAAGACGTAACAAAAGAAAAATATGAACGGCAATTCTAAGCAAGCAGTTTTCTTTTTTATTTTGGGAATAATAACAATTTCTTCAGGTCTTTTTTTCAATGAATGGCTTATCGCCCATTGGATTAGTTTTAGCGGCTCTCTTAAAATATCGGATCGTATTATTATATGGGTGATTGATATTCTCTTGGTTGTCGGCGGCGCTATTTTGTTGCGGCACAGAAACACGATTCATATTGGAAAGGCGGAATTTTTTCTCTTAACGGGGACGCTTGTATTACTGCTCGTTTTCAGTGAGGGTGCGGCGCGCATAATAGACAATGCGCACGGCGGAGATTTTGCCGCTAATAAAGCGCGGGCCGAACGCCCTATCATTCCATTTCGTATGTTCGGTCCTGTTCTTTATGAAAAAACAAACGAAGGAATGGAAATTATAGGGCGGCACGGCGAGCGGTATCCGTTTGAAAAAGGAGAAGATACCTTTCGTATTGTTGCATTGGGAGGGTCAACAACGCAAAACCGTATCAGTGGTATACACTATCCGTTGGTACTGGAACAACTTCTTCAAGAACAATTTCCGGAGAAAAAGATAGAAGTTATTAATGCGGGTAATTCCGCCTATGCAACACCGCACCTTATAACACTGTTGTCGTTAGATATTATATCGTGGAACCCCGACCTTATTATTGTAAGTGAAAACATCAATGATCTCACAGTGTCTTATTTTCCGGATTTTTCTCTTGATTATTCAAATAAATATAAGAACGAAACGTTTATTCCTTACCCGTCTCGCCTGCAGGCGTTGTTTGGATGGTCGCGCTTATACTGGATTATGCGAAGTAGAAAAGAAGCGCTAACATTCCGACTATTGGAAACAAGTAATGCCGTGTATAACAGGAAATCATATGGAGATCAGGCACCGGAAGAAGGAAAAGCAGTGTTTAAACGTAATCTTGATACTATTGTTGATGTAGCAGAAGCACATGCCATACCGGTTATTCTCGCTACCCAGCCGCTCGAGCCGTCGGAAGAATATTGGGACCGTCATATGCGGTATAAGACATACAATACGATTACGGTATATCCGCTTCATAATGAATTTGTATTGCACCACAAAGATTTTAACGCTACGATCAAAGAGGTGGCAGAAGAGAAAGAAGTATTTTTTATTGATAATGATGCGGTGTTTGGCGGGGAGAGGGAACTTTTCACCGATTTTGTGCATTATACAAAGGAGGGGGTGGAGGTTTTGGCGCATTCCTATTTTGATTTTATAACAGAACGCAATATTATACGGTAATATGTCAAAATTTTCGTTAGCAAAAGAGTTTTGGGATTTTCTGAAAGTACGCAAAAAGTGGTGGCTGGTTCCCATTGCCGTATTTCTTTTTTTGGTGGGCGCTCTTTTAGTTGTAACGCAGGGATCGGTTTTAGCACCTTTTATTTATACGCTGTTTTAAATGAAGATTTCGATTATTATCCCTACATACAATGAAGAGCGTACCATACGCGAGGTTGTTCATGCCGTAAAAGAAGCATCATTTGGTTTTGAAGCGGAGCGGGAAATAATCGTGGTGGACGACGGATCTATGGACGAAACACGTAACATTTTATCTTCCCTCGAGGATATTATTGTCATACAGATGAAGTATAATCGGGGAAAGGGAGCGGCTCTTAAGAAAGGGTTTGAAAAAGCGACGGGAGACATTATTCTTATACAAGATGCAGATTTAGAATACACGCCAAAAGATTATCCAATACTCTTAAAGCCGTTCCGGGAAGGAGGAGCCGACATTGTTTATGGATCACGGTTTCGAGGAGAGTCCCAGCGTATGCTTTATTTTTGGCATTTTATGGGGAATAAGTTTCTTACGCTTCTTTCCAATATGTTCACTAATTTGAATCTTTCGGATATGGAAACAGGATTTAAGGTATTCCGAAAAGAGGTGATAATGGACATTACACCAAAATTGATGTCAAAACGTTTTGGTATTGAGCCCGAAATTACCGCCCGCATAGCACATAGTCCTAAAAAATGGCGCCTCTATGAAGTGCCCATTAATTACTACGGACGCACATATAAAGAAGGAAAAAAAATTGGTTGGCGGGATGGCATAAAAGCCATTGGTGCGATATTTTATTTTAATCTTATAAATAGAGTGTGAACAGTTATTGCTTGCAGAGACAACATGGTATTGGTATCTAATTGGGTGATTAGAAATTTTCTATCGTGATGCAGCGTGGGAGGGTATAAAATATATTGTCATGATAAATGGTGATTGGAGAATTTTTGTAGTCTTAATGATGTTTGCTGTTGCGGGAAGCATTATTATTGGGGTTACAGGAAAAACGTTAACACTTAATTCGTTTGATGAGTTGCGTGATGATGCAGAGGTTTATAATGACCAGGCGTTTGCTTTACTGGATGAGCATACGCTAGGCGAGAGTTTAGGGAACTTTAAGAAGCCACCTGGATATTCTCTTTTCCTTACCATACCGTACGGACTTTTCGGTAGGCATCTTACGGTTGCATGGGTAGCACAAGTATTATTGTTTATTGGAGCTTTATTCATGTTGTGGCGCATGAGTAATATGCTGTTTGACAGGTGGGTAGCGGTAATGCCGCTACTGGGGATATCATTTTTTTGGGGCATTACTTTTTATGTATTTAAAATGGAATCAGAAATCCTTGCCTTGTTCCTCGTAACACTGCTTATATATACTTTGTTTTGGAAATGGAACGAAGATGTATTCTGGAGGAAGACGGTTGCGTGTGGGGCAGTTTTTGCTTTTCTTGTTCTGACGAAACCGATTTTTTTATATGTGGTCCCGATTATTGTCTATTTTCTTGTGCGGGATACATGGAGGAGAGACTATAAATGTGCAACTATTCACGCAGCAGTTTTTATAACTATTATTGCATTAGCGTCTGGTGGCTGGATGATACGCAATTATTTAACAACGGGGGATTATCAAATAGAACAAAATACCGGACATATTATATGGGGGCGCGGAGGTGTTGCTGAATTATCTACCCGTGAGGTTGTCGCATATACTACAGCTTCGTTATTCGGAAATCTCGTAGCAGACTATGTATTTCCTGGCTACGCTGAATTTCCGGTGCCGTCTGCTAATCGGCGTTATATTATTGATCGTATTCATGCCATGAGAGATGACGGAGTCGCCGATCATGAAATTAATGCCTTTTTTCTTGCCGGGGGGGTAGAGAAGATACGGCAAAATCCGATTAAGTATATTGTTACTACGGTACCGGGCATTTTTGAATTAAATGCTCTTGTTAATCATCGCGGATTTTCTCTCGTACATGTATTTATAGGAACACACGAAGAAATCCCCCGAGGTGTTAAATTTGCCATCATAGGCATGCTTCGTACCGGATGGCTCTTATTTCTTGGTGTAGCGGTATATGGCATGGTACAAGCATGGAAGTCTTATGATAGGCGGTGGCATGTTTTTATCTTTCTCGTACTGTACGTAAATATTATTTATGCACTTATTATAGCGCCTGTCGAACCACGGTTTTTAGTGCCCGTTTTGCCGTTTTATTTCCTCTTTTTTGTTATGGGAATACATGCTATTATCGAAAAATTAACAAGAAGAAAAATGGTATCCATATGAAAGTAGTAATATTATGCGGGGGTACGGGAACACGCCTCAAGGAAGAAACTGAATATAAGCCGAAGCCACTTGTTATGGTGGGGGATCAGCCTATTTTGTGGCATATTATGAAGCTCTATTCCCATTATGGCTTTAATGATTTTATTCTCTGTTTGGGATACAAGGGCGATATGATAAAAGACTACTTTCTAAAATACGACGAACTCGCTCACGATTTTACGCTAAAGCTTGGTACGGGAGAAAAGCAAATTATCCATCACGAGAAAAAAACACCGAATTGGAACATAACCTTTGCAAACACGGGACTTGATTGTATGACGGGGAGTCGTATCGCTCGTATAAAGAAGTATATTGATCCTGATGAAGAGTTTTTCCTTACGTATGGAGACGCAGTCGCGAATGTAGATATAGAGAGTCTATATCAATATCACAAAGAAAAGGGGAAAGCTGTCACGGTTACGGGCATTCAGCCGCCGAATCCATTTGGTATCATTAAGGCGGAGGAAGGCATTGTAAAAACATTTGTCGAAAAGCCGCAGTCAGTGGATTGGGCGAATGGCGGATTTTTTGTCTGTAACAAAAGTATATTTAACGAGCTTTCTCCGGAAGGGTCTATGGTTTTCGAAGAAAAACCGCTCCGTACCGTAGCGGCACGGGGAGATCTCGCAATCTATCAGCATAATAATTTCTGGCACTGCGTTGATACGTTCAAGCACTTGGAAGGACTAAATGCTCTCTACAACAAGGAAAGTCGTCCATGGATGGTATGGGAAAATTAATATAACGTACTTCTCATACTGTTATCAAACGGCACCAGCGGGTCGCCGTTTTTTATTTTATGTACAAAATCGGGGTTTGCAAGAATAAAACGCCCGTACGTTACGAGATCAACTAACCCATTTTCAAGTTCTTTATGAGCATCTTCCAATGATAAACTCGCACCCGCAAGAATAGTATGAGGCCAAAGAGGGCGCACCATACGCACGATTTTTCCGGATGTTTCGTGATAATTACTGCGGGCACAGCTAATATCCAGCATGCGAAGACCAATTGTATTAAGTTGGGGTATTAAATAGGAGATCATGCCTTCCAAATTCGGCCATTCATAAAGACCTCCCATGTCGCGGGACGGGGAAATACGAAGCATGGTACGTTCCGGCCCGGCAACATCCAAAACTGCTCTCACAACTTCAAGCCCGAAGCGACTCCTGTTTTCCATGGAATCCGCACCGTACGCATCTGTTCGCTTATTAATACGTGTATCAAAAAACTCATCAATTAAGTATCCGTGTCCTCCGTGTATTTCAACGCCGTCAAAGCCCGCACGAAGCGCATTTTTGGTGGCTGTTCGAAACATATCAATGATATCGGGAACTTCTTCTTGTAAAAGTGCGCGCGGTGTGGGGAATGGCTCTTGTAACCCCGGAGCATTACCTTCCGCTTGTACGGCGGATGGCGCCACGGGAAGTTCGCCATTTAAGTAGGTCGGATGCGATATGCGCCCACAATGCCAGAGTTGACAAAATATTTTTCCGCCTGCTGTATGTACGGCATTAGTAACTTTTTTCCATTCCTCGATTTGCTTCTCGGTATAAATATGCGGCACATTGGGATAGCCGTCTCCGCTTGGGTGAATAATGGTGCCCTCCGTTAAAATAAGCCCTACATCATTAGCGGCACGGCGCTCATAATACGCGCGCATATCATCCGTGGGACTATGATCTTTATCGGCAAAGTTTCGTGTCATGGCGGACATGACGATGCGATTTTTAAGGTCAAGGCCGTTTTTGGAATAGGGGGTAAAAATATCCATAAACAAGAATTAAGAATAAAGAACTACAAAATATTGAAGGAATAAATTTTAAAATCGTAGGTTGGGGCGGCCGAATTTGCTTTGCAAATTTGGGGTTAAGCGATTTTCAAAATTTTATTCCTGAAATGTTTTGTAGTTCTAGATTAGTTAAATAAGTCTTTAAAATAATCGTGTTTCAAGTATTCTTCCAGCGCTTCCCGCCACGGCCGCATCTTATCTAATCTTTCCTGTATAAGGCGCTTATTTTCCATCTCGGCATATTGGGGACGGCGCGCGTTTTCACGTGTTTTCCTTTCTATATCGGCGGCAGAGACTTTTATTATCTCTATCTTGTTGCTAAGCCCAAAAACATCCACCATGGTCACCGCCACGTCAAAGAATGATGCCTCGCCTTTGCTTGCCATGGTATATATGCCTTCTTTGCCTTCTTCCAACAGCAAAACGGAATTACGTGCCAAGTCTTCCGTGAATGTCGGTTGCCATACACGGTCGCCCACTTCAATGGTGCGTATTTCGTTATCGATGCATTTCCGTAGGTGCTTTGCAAACTTGCCGACAAAGTTTTTATCTTTCTCATCGCCACCGAAAAATCCGGCCATGCGGACAATGAGTGCATGTGGAGCCATTGCGTATACTATTTGTTCCGCATCCCATTTCACCTCGCCATATACCGATAACGGATGCGGTACGGTAGTTTCCGTGATGGGGGATTCGGCACCGTCAAATATTAAAAACGATTGTGGATAAAAAAGTCTGGCTCCTGTTTGCTTGGCTAATAGTACGATATTTTTAGTGCCTTCCACGTGGCTTTGAAAACACGTTTTCTGATTCTCCTCACAAAAATCGGCATTCACAATGCCGGCGGTATGAATAATCCAATCAGGCGCGTGTTCTTTCTCGGCGAGTACGGCATCTCGATTAGTAACATCAAGAGCCGCATGATCCAGTGCTCGTACGGCATAATCCTTGCCCGCAAGAATATCGACGAAAGCTGATCCGAGCATACCGCTCGCTCCCGTAATAAGCACATTTTTAGGGGAATTCATACTATAATCCTATGGGAAAAAGCACTATATGTCCATGTAATTCAGTAGTATGACGTATGCGTTTTTAGTAACCAGAGCTCTTGTATTTTATAGAATATATTGTACAATTTCTTCGAGCGATTTTTAGTAATAACCTTTAACAAAGGAGGTGAGTGGTGGTACGCCACAGAACTTAATCCAGAGCTTGGAAAACCCAAAACCGCATGACACGCATTGGTTCTCTGAATGTCCGTCCAATATGGTTGATATTCAAAAGGACTATGCGCCGTACATTAATGAGGCGATCAGAACATCGGGACTCTAAGAAAGGAAAGACGGGATGTCATACAATGATCAGCCGGCAGTAACGGAACTCACGTCAGAGGAGCTTCAAACCTATTTGGCTCTTCAGAAAAAAGTAGGATGGCAACGTACCGGAACAGAAGTGTTTGAGTCATTTTTCGGAATTTTGCCAATGGTACCATTCGAATGTGCCGTTGTTCGTTATATTGACGGCGAACCTTGTGTTCTCTTGTGGCATAGGGACGATGAACACTACACGGGATGGCATATGCCGGGGAAATATCTCTTGCGGGGCGAGACGGACGAAGAGGGTGTAAGGCGTGTTCTCAAAAATGAAGCAGATTTGGAGCTTACTTCTTTTGAATTTATACGTCACTTCAATACGCGCCCCGAGTCTGGAGACGTGCCCCAGCATCAACAAGCGCTTTTCTGGCTTTGCAGGGCAGAGGGTGAGCCGACCGTTGGAAGGTTCTTTCCGCTTACGAAACTGCCGGAGGATATTCTCGGGCATCATCGGCGGTATGTTGATCATTTGCGTGCGTATTTGATGAGAGACGAGCGCTTGAAGTCAGATCATTTTTTCCGCGACCATGATTTTAAGGCACATGAAGGAAAATGGTTTGTGGCAGTGGATCGTTTCGCTGGTGAATCAAAGGAGTGGTACGTAGATTCATCAGAATACGATACACTAGATGCGGCAATAGAAAAGTATAAGTCAAACAGAGAATACTCTTCTATTTTTGATGACCTTGGTCACCAAATCTGCTAGTTGACGTGATTTTTTTACTCTAGTCGAATACTCAAACGGAACCTCGGTTCCGTTTTTTTATTACGGCACACAAACGTGTATATACGTTCTTGTATAATATTCTTGCCGTCTTTGATATTTTTGCGTATAATGCGTTCGACAAATGTTTCATAAGAGGAGGCTGTAATGGAGCAATATGCTATTTTCTGGATAGCAAATGGATTTGATCCGGGTAATGGAACAACAACTGATTCTTTCTCTCGTATTGCATTGAATCGTGCTTCAGATAGGTTTAAGAATCTGCAAAGCGATGATAATGTGGTGAAATTTGTTATTGTGCGTTCCATAGTAATGTCAGGCGAAGGGACAATTTTATGGAATGTACTTGAAGCAGAAGCAAAGGAATACGCTGACATTCCTGAAGAAAGTATTGTTGTTACCGAAACAGAAACAACGGGTTCCACCACAGATGGTCTTGCTATTACCAAGTATGCATCAGAACACCCCGACACGTTCATTGAAGTGTTTACCGCGTCTCCACAATTTCGGGATTATGTCGATGTTATGTATCGCGCTGTAGCACGATGGGTTGAGGGAAGACGAAGTAATTTACCCATGAAGGTATTTAGTGCAGTCACGATTCCCCATTGGAAGAGCCGGTTGTTGTATCGGGTACTTTGGGGCATTACGGCGTGCGTATCAAAGAGCGGATTTCTCTTTATTATATGGTACAATTTGTTAAATACTATCTACAAAAGGCGCCTTACGCATTTCGAGAGAACAATTTCATGACGCAATATAACGGTTGAAAGACCGTTATTTTTATTGTAGAGTAACTCCCATGCAAGACGGCTATTGGGCGAGGAAGAATGTGTTTATAACCGGCGCCGCCGGCTTTTTGGGTTCGTGGCTCACGAAGTTTTTGGTGGATGCGGGTGCTGATGTGACCGTTCTTTTGCGGGATGTTGTGCCGGGCTCTAATCTCTATCGGAATGGATATGTTCATAAAGTGAATATTGTGCGTGGGCAACTGGAAGATTACTTTGTTTTGGAGCGGGCTTTGGGAGAATATGATATTGATACTGTTTTTCATCTGGGTGCACAAACACAAGTGGGTATTGCGAATCGGAATCCGTTATCCACATTCGAATCAAACATTAAAGGAACATGGAATGTACTGGAAGCGGCGCGTCGAAGTCCTTTAGTAAAAAAAGTGATCGTGGCGTCATCCGATAAGGCATATGGCATCCATAAAGAACTTCCCTATACGGAAGAAGCGCCTTTAAAAGGATCGCATCCGTATGATGTTTCAAAAAGTGCGGCGGATCTTATTGCGCGCACATATTACGAATCATACGGATTACCGGTTGTCATTACCCGGTGTGGTAATTTTTATGGCGGCGGGGATACTAATTTTAACCGCCTTATTCCGCAGACAATTCGTCATATCTTAAATAACGAATCCCCTATAATTCGATCCGACGGCACATTCATTCGCGATTATTTCTATATTGAAGACGGCGCGCACGCGTACATAGAACTTGCCGAGAAAATGGACGATGAGCGCATTCATGGACATGCTTTTAACTTTAGCAACGAATCCCAAATGACGGCACTGCAAGTGGTGGAACGTATTGCGTCCCTCATGCAAACTCCGCTTAAGCCAACCATATTGGGAGAAGCAAGCAATGAAATTCCGCATCAGTATCTTTCAGCGGCAAAAGCACGCAGTATGCTTGGCTGGCAACCGCGCTTTACGTTTGATCAGGGTCTTCAAAATACGATTGCGTGGTACAAGGAATTTTTAAATTAGAGTAGAATAGAAATATGACGAAAGGAAAAAAAGAACGTGTACTTATAACGGGGGCTACCGGTTTTGTCGGTGCGAATCTAGTGCGCCGATTGGTTTCGCGTGATGCAGACGTACATATCATTGTGCGTGACGGATCAGATCTATGGCGCATCCGTTCGATTCTTCCAAGTATTACGGTGCATCGAGCAAATCTTATCGATGGGGACGCTATAATGTCTACTGTTCAGAATGCGTGCCCTCATATCGTTTATCATGCAGCGGCCCACGGACTATTTTTAAAGCAAAAAGAAGCTGATCAGATGATAATTTCGAATATATTGGGAACGGTTAATCTTTTTGAAGCCCTTAAACATGTTGGTTCAGCAAATTGTATTGTAAATATAGGGAGTATAGCGGAATATGACCCTAATGAATCACGGGTAGGAGAGAATTCGCTTCTGCAGCCGGCTAATGTGTACGGAGTTTCCAAAGCTTCTCAGAGCTTGTTTGCCCAGTATTATGCACGATATCAAAAAATGCCTATTGTTATTGTGCGTCCGTCTTTATTATACGGGCCATATGAAGAATCACGGCGATTAGTGCCGGCATCTATTCTCGCCCATTTGTGCGAGATACCTTTGAATCTGGCATCGCCAAAATCACGGAAAGATTTTCTATTTGTGGAAGATGCACTTGATGCATTTGAGCGCGTGCCGATATGTAATATTATGCCCGGAGAAATTATTAATATTGGAGCAGGAAAGGATTATTCTATTCAGGATGTTGTGCTTGCGGTGCAGAGGATAACGGGCGTACAGGTTCCGTTTCAATGGGGCATGCTTGGGGAACGATGGTGGGACTCGGTGCAGAAACATGTCTATGATGTGTCGAATGCAAAAAAATTATTAGACTGGAAAGCATCACACACGCTTGAGGAAGGGTTGTCTCAAACAATTGAATGGTTTCGAGAAAATCATATAGAATATCCGTATAAAAAATAGGATGAGCCAGTATCTTACACATAAGCGAATATCAGTTGTTATTGCGTGTTATAATGAATCAGAGAATATTCTTGCTATGCATGAACGGCTTTGTCGTGCGTTCGAGTACATAACGCCGAATCGGGAAATTATCTATGTTGATAATGCAAGTATTGATAATTCGATGGAATTATATAAAAAACTTTGCGAAAAGGATGCTATGGTATCGGTAATTCTTATGGCTCGTAATTTTGGCAATTCCGACACTTCTTATACGGCAGGTACGGAATATGCATCGGGTGATGCGGTGGTTTGGATAGACGGGGATATTCAGGATCCGCCGGAGTTAATCCCTGAATTTACAAAAAAATGGCTTGAAGGGTATGATGTTGTGTATGGGGTGCGAAGTAAGCGTAAAGTAGGGTTTTTTCTTGGTAAGGCATACAATGCATTTTACAAATTATTTAATCGATATTCCTACATAAAAATGCCATTGTATGCAGGAGATTTTTGCCTTATCGATAGAAAAATAGCCACTATATTAAATTCGTTTCCGGAACGTGACCGTTTTTTGCGCGGACTTCGCGCTTGGGTGGGATTTCGCCAGACGGGCATTGAATATATCCGGGAAGAGCGCACAGGGGGGCGTACGACGCAGAACCTAGGTAGGTATTTTTATGCAGCTAAAAAAGGCATTATTTCATTTTCTTATGCGCCTCTTACGCTTATTTCCAATATTGCATTAGTTGCTATGGCGCTTTCGCTTGTTGCCTTACTAGCATTTCCTTTGCTTGCTATATTCTATCCGGCTCCGCGCGGATTCCTGACACTTTTGGTTACCGTGTTATTTTTAGGGAGTGTGCAATTTTTTATTCTAGCTATTTTGGGTGAGTATCTTGGTCGTGTATTTGAAGAAGTAAAGCAACGTCCGAGATATATTATTCGTGAGATCCTTAATAATCGTCAAGTACAAAGTAAATAATAGATATAATTTATAAAGAATATAATATGAAAGTCCCCTATGCAAAATCGGTACATGGCAAACCAGAAATAGACGCGGTAGTATGTGTATTAAAAGGCAACACTGCTCTTGGCGCGTATACGCATGCATTTGAAGACAAGATCGCAAAACTTTTCGGGAAAAAGTACGGCATTATGGTAAATTCCGGCTCATCCGCGAATTTATTGGCGGTAGAGTTTATGGATTTACCGAAAGGTTCCGAGGTAATAACGCCGCTTCTCACGTTTGCTACCGTGGTAGCACCCCTCGTACAAAAGGGGCTCATTCCCGTATTCGTAGATGTGGAGCCGGGCACCTATCTTATTAATATCGACCAGGTAGAGCGCGCTATTACTAAAAAGACGCGCGCGTTGTTCATCCCGTCTCTTCTTGGCAATGTGCCGGATCTCCATCGTCTTCGCCGCATTGCGAATAAACATAATTTGATATTAGTGGAAGATTCATGTGATACGCTTGGCGCCACGCTCGGAAAAAAACCTACCGGCATTCATTCGCATATCACCACCACGAGTTTTTACGGATCACATATTATTAACGGTGCGGGCGGAGGCGGAATGGTTATGGTAAACGATCGTGTGTGGCGGGATCGGGCAATTGTTTTTCGCGGGTGGGGACGCAGTTCGTCTCTTTTTGGAGAAAAAAAGGAATCAGAAGATATAAGAAAACGGTTTAATGTATCGTTGGGAAATATAACATATGACACTAAGTTTATATTTGGTGAAATGGGCTATAATTTCCTTCCTTTAGAAGTAAGTGCCGCTTTTGCGCTTGAACAATTAAAACGTTTGAAAGATTTCTCCCGCTTACGTAATGATCACTATGCGCGCCTCCGAAAATTCTTTACCGGATACGAGCACTGTTTTACTTTGCCGGAAACGACTCCGGATGTGCGTACAAATTGGTTGGCGTTCCCCCTTACCATAAAAAAAGGCACCCCGTTCACTCGGCGTGATATTACAACTCACCTAGAGAAAAACGGCATACAGACACGCCCAATATTTACCGGTAATATTTTGATGCATCCGGGGTTTAAGAACATACCCCACAAAAAAGCTGAAAAGGCATATCCCGTTACGGAGCATATTATGAAGAATGCATTTTTAGTGGGATGTCATCAGGGACTTACCGATAAGGAGCTTGCATATATGGAAAAAACATTTCAAGCGTTTTTAAGGAGATATGAGTGAAAAAATCGATAAGAAAATTTCGGTAGTGATTCCTTGTTATAATGAAGAATCAAATCTTCCTGAACTTTATACGCGGGTGACGGAAGTTCTTGCTTCTCTTGCTGTACAGTATGAGATCATTTTTACCGATAATAAAAGCACTGATACTACGCGAAAGCTTTTGCGTGATTTAGCGGAGAGAGATAAGCATGTAAAGGTGCTTTTTTTTGCGCGTAATTTTGGAAACTCCCAATATGGATATTCCGCCGGTAGCGCATATGCAACGGGAGACGTTGTTATTTGGATGGAGGCTGATCTTCAGGACCCACCGGAAGTAATCAGAGAATTTATAAAGAAATGGCAAGAAGGGTTTCAGATTGTCTATGGCGTGCGGTCACAAACAGAAGGTTCATTTTTTTCACAATTATTACGACATGCATTTTATAAAGTTTTTAAAAAATTGTCATATCTTGATATTCCCGTAGACGCAGGGGATTTTTCGCTACTGGACCGCAAGGTTATAGATATATTTAATACCATGCCGGAGCGCTCGCGACTTGTGCGCGGTATGCGTGCATGGATTGGGTTTCAGTGTGCGGGTGTTGCATATAAGCGTAAAAAACGTGCGGGGGGAATGACGTCAAATCCGAATTTTATAAAAAACCTTTGGTGGGCAAAAAAATTGATATTTTCTTTTTCCGAAACGCCGCTCACTTTTATAACAAACATTACTCTCTGGCTTGTTATAATGATACCTTTTTTCATTATCTTTATGGTTTTGCTAGTATATATTGAAATTATTTCTTGGATTATGGCATTTGCGTTCATTGTAATTATGGTTATTTTGACACTACAAACTATCGCATTATCATTTTTAGGTGAATCAATGAATATTATGTTTGAAGAAGTAAAACAACGACCACTATATGTTATTGAAGAGAAAATAAACTTTTGATTAATCATGCCTCATGTAATTTTACGAAGATCTTACTTATTTTATGGAAGAGGAATAATTATTTATTTCTTGTGAATATTTCGAATGTATTCATTTGCGAATATGAGTAGAAATATGCTACCTTTTCAGTGAAAAAACAATAAAAATTAAGCAATAATATAACAAGAGTCATTAAAAACATGAGCTCGAAAAGAGTAAAATGTGGTATCATTGGAACAGGTAATATCGGTATGGATCTGTTGTTTAAGGTGCAACGATCAGAGTTTTTGGAGTGTAGTATTTTTGTAGGGCGCAATATGGAATCGAAAGGAATTCGAAAAGCGGAAGAAATGGGTATTAGAACTTCCACTGATTCTATTCGGGCAATTCTTAATGAGCCGGATATTTGCGAAGTAGTTTTCGATGCAACTTCAGCAAGAGATCATATGGTGCATGCGCCACTCCTTTCAAAACTGAGTATGTTTGTCATCGATCTAACACCATCGCGATTTGGTAAAATGTGTATTCCTGTTATGGATCTCGAAAACGGTTTGAGTTCCCAAAATATTAATATGGTAACATGTGGCGGTCAGGCCATAGCACCTATAGCAAAGGTGTTAATGGAAATACATCCGGAAATAAAGTATATAGAAGTTGTTGCAACAATTTCTTCAAAATCGGCTGGTCTTGGTACTCGAGCAAATATAGATGAATATACACAGACAACTAAAGATGCGATTGAGTATTATTCAGGGGTACCTCGCGCAAAAGCTATAATTATTTTAAATCCCGCAGAGCCACCGATTCGAATGCATAACACGATATATGTCGAAATTGATAATCCAAAACTGGAAGAAATTAAACATAGAGTTACGGAGGTTGCTTCTCGTATAAAAAAATATGTATCAGGATATGTTATTGCTTTGGAGCCGACTTATGAGAATGGACGTCTTACTATAATGATAGAAGTTGAAGGTCGGGGAGATTATTTGCCACCATATTCCGGAAATTTAGATATTATAACTTCTGCAGCGGTTCAGGTTGCTGAGGAACACGCGAGAAAGAAATATGCATGTATATGAAAAATCCACGCTTTTTTGACTCAACGTTACGGGACGGGTCGCATGCGGTGCGGCATCAAATTAGCGTTGCGACAATTAAAGATTACTGTGAAATAATTGATGGATCAGGTATATATGTGGTTATTGTAGGGCATGGTAACGGTCTGGGTGCCTCTACTTTGCAGGTTGGTCGATCTCTTCACTCTGATTCAGAGATAATTTCGACAGCTCGTGATGCTCTTCATAGCACAAAACTCGGTGTGTTTATGATTCCTGGATTTGGGACAATAAAGGATGATCTGGCTCCTGCGCTGGATGCCGGAGTCGATTTGGTCTGTATTGGCGTTCATTGCACTGAAGCCGATGTGACTCAGCAATATGTTGAATATGTGAATAGTAGAGGAAAGGAAGCCATTGGCGTACTTATGATGTATCATAGAGCGTCAAAAGAGCGGTTGCTGGAAGAAGCACAAAAGATGCAGCAATATGGTGCGCATGGCGTGCTACTGATGGATTCTGCTGGTTCGTCTACTGCCGATTTGGTAAGGCAAACAATCGAATATCTTGTTCGTAATCTACAAATTCCCGTGGGATTCCATGGGCATAATAATCTGGGTATGGCGGTGGCAAATTCGTACTATGCCTTAAAGTCGGGTGCGGCGTTTATTGATGGTACTACGCTGGGGTTTGGGGCTGGTGCGGGGAATTGTCAGCTTGATGCCTTAATTGCATTATTACAAAAGAATAAGATAGATGTCGGTGTTTCATTATATAAACTATTGGATGCGGGAGAAAAAACAATAAAACCTATTATGGTAAAACCGCAAGGAATTGATGCTACGAGTATTGTGAGCGGATTGGCGGGTGTGTTTTCCGGTTTTGCACCGCATGTTAATCGAATAGCAATGGAATTTGGTGTAGACCCAAGAGATATATTTGTGGAACTTGGTAAAAGAAATGTTGTTGCTGGTCAGGAAGATATTATTGTTGACGTTGCAGTGGAGTTATCTAATAAAAAATGAAAGTTGCTGATTACATAATTGATTTTTTTGAGAAAAAAGGCGTTACAAATGCGTTTGTGGTTGTTGGTGGTCAGGCAATGTTTCTTGATGATGCGGTGTATAGGAGTAAGAAAATTAAGCCGATTTTCACTCATCACGAACAGGCAGCTGGCATGGCTGCTGATGCATGTAGTCGGTTAAAAAACAAGCCCGCCATTGCTTTAGTTACAGCTGGTCCCGGAGCTATAAATGTAGTAAATGGTGTGATTGGTGGATGGGTTGATTCTTCACCCATGATTATTTTATCAGGACAAACAAATTTATCTTTTATCAAATATCAAGAGGAGTCTGGTATTCGGCAGTTTGGTGTGCAGGGTATCAATGTAAGGCCGTTAGTCGAACGATCAGTTAAATTTTTTGTTACCGTCGATGATCCGAAGAAAATTTTATATTATTTACAAAAGGCATATTATCTTGCCACAAGCGGCAGACCCGGACCTGTATGGTTAGATGTACCATTAAATATTCAGGGAGCGCCTGTACCCGATGGTCCTTTATTAGAATTTACGGAACAAGTAGATGACGATATCCCGCAGGATATAAACGAAAAACTGAAAGATGCAATGCATTTATTACAGTATGCTAAACGGCCACTTATTTTAGTTGGGCAGGGCGTACGACTTGGTAATGCTATAGAAGAACTTAATATGTTTATAGACCGTGTTCGTTTGCCGGTCCTTACGGCCCGTTTAGCAATAGATGTAATACAAAGCAATCATCCGTTATATGTGGGTAGACCTGGTACTTATGGAGAGCGGGCGGCAAATTTTGCCATTCAGAATGCTGATGTAATTTTATCGGTGGGATGTCGGCTCGGCACATCGTTAATTGGTCATGATGCAAAGGATTTTGGGAGAAATGCAAAAAAGATTGTCATAGATATAGATCAAAAAGAGTTAGATAAACCGGGAGTTGATATTGCCGTAAAAATACGCACTACAGCTAAAGATTTTTTTCAGAAAGCGCTTGCGGAGTGTGAGGGTTTAAAATTGCCTGATTGGAAAGAATGGATTTCCATATGTAAAGAATGGAGAAAAACATATCCTGTTGTACTGTCTTCATATAAAGATGAAAAACCCGTTAATTCTTACTATTTTATAGATAGATTATCTGCCGTTGCTGAAAAGGATGATTGGGTTTTGGTTGATACGGGATCTTGTTTTCATGTGGCATCTCAAGCATGGAGCGTAAAAGATGGTCAGCGATTTTTAACGACGGGGGGAATTTCCACTATGGGGTATTGGGTTGCAGGAATTGGTGCTTGCATGGCTCGTGATAAAAAACGGGTAATCGTAATAACAGGAGATGGAAGTTTGCAAATGAATCTTCAAGAATTTGCGACAGTCAAGCAGAATGAATTACCGTTAAAGGTGTTTATATTTAATAATAACGGCTATTTACTAATGCGGATTATGCAGACCAATTTTATGGACAAGCGATTTATGGGTGAAAGCCCGAAAACTGGTTTATGGTGCCCTGATTCATTGAAAATTGCCGAAGCATACGGTATACGGGGAATAAGAATAGATTCGACTAAGGGGATTGATGAAAAAATTAAAGAGATTCTTGATTATCCAGGTCCGGTCATTTGTGATGTGATGACACCTGATTGGCAGATTTTAGCGCCCCGCACGATGTCTGATAAGACGCCTGAAGGAAAGTTGGTGGCGCGGCCATATGAAGATATGTATCCGTTTTTAGATCGTGATGAACTGAAACGGCAGATGATTGCGGAGTTACCGGATGCATAGTAGTTATGAATATGAAGATATTACTTTTGGGTGGTTCCGGATTTATCGGAAGGAACATTATCGAATTATTGGGTGAGAAATACGATATCACAGCGCCAACACATCGGGAGTTGGATCTTTTAAATGCGGATGCTGTACAATCATTTTTGAATAAAAAAAGATACGATAGAGTAATTTATGCGGTGAACGTGGGAGGGAAGCGTAACCAAAAGGCACTTACCGGCGTGTATGATGCAAATTACCGTATGTTTTTGAATGTCGCAGAACAGGGTGAGCGGTTCGGACGCATGATTTTTTTAGGTTCTGGGGCGGAATATGGAAAACAGCGTGATATTGTTATGATAAAAGAGGAAGATTTTGGTACCATTCAGCCTCTTGATGATTATGGTAGATCAAAATATTCTATTTCGGAATATATTAATGAACATGAAAATATAATCAATTTGCGGTGTTTCGCAGTTTTTGGAAAGTACGAGGATTATAAGGTTCGCTTTATTTCGAATGCGATTTGCCGCGCTTTGTTTGGATTACCGATTACTATGCATAGGAATGTGAAATTTGACTATCTGTATATTCTTGACTTGGTAAAAATCATAGAATATTTTATTGTCAATCAACCCATGTTAATATTTTATAATGTGGGTTTTGGAAAACCTATTGAGCTTACGGAACTTGCCCAAATAGTAAAACAAGCAACATTGAACGACGCGCGAATTGAGATAGAGCAGCTAGGGTATAGTAATGAGTATACGTGTGATACAAGTCAACTGAAAGCGGAAATAGGAGATATGGCGCTCACTTCGTATGAACAAGCGATTAGTGAAATGATCGAATACTATAAGAACATTCTTCCTATTATGCAATATAAAGACTTGGAAGAATAATATTTATATATGCATTTTTATGAGTATCAGGGAAAAGAGTTATTTGATGCATATCGTATACCTGCACCGCGTGGCGTGCTGGTGCGGGATGCGGAGGACGTAATTCCATTTTCGGGTCCGTATGTAGTCAAAGCACAGGTTCTTTTTGGAAGCCGAAAAGACGCCGGCGGTATTCTTTTTGCTTCTACGGCAAGCGCGGCAAAAGAACATGTGCGTACGCTTTTGGGAAAAAACCTCCAGGGAGAATATGTTGCTAGTGTGTTGATAGAAGAAAAAGTTCAATCGCCGATTGAATATTATACCTCCTTTAGTTATGATACTGTTACGCGTGGACCCATTCTTATGCTTTCTTTGCGAGGCGGATCTCACTTAACGGAGACCGTTACATTTCCTGTTGATCCTACCTTATCAAAAGATTCAATCATACTTTTTTTAAAGAAGGCACTCTTCCGAAGCGGCTTTTCTTCTTTGGATATTGCTCCATTGACCGTCTTTATTTCGCGTCTCTGGGAATTATTTGTTAATGAGCACGCCCTCTTGGTTGAAATTAATCCTATTTTAAAAATATCTTCAAATCAATTTGTTGCAGGAGATGCAAAAATAATATTAGATAATGAAAAGGTAAAACCGAATGAGCGACCTTTTTATAATTTAAAGGGAGATATAGCCATATTGGCGTCCGGCGGAGGTGCGTCACTTCTTAATATAGATACCCTCATGGCATACGGTGGTAAGCCGGCAAATTATACCGAGTATTCAGGAAATCCTCCTGCTGACATAGTTCGGGACCTTACTGTCCGTGTTCTTTCACAAAAAAACTTAAAAGGATGTTGGGTGGTCGGCGGTACGGCAAATTTTACGGATATATATGAAACCATGCGCGGCTTTTTAGATGGTTTGCGTTGTATTAAACCGCAACCGCAATACCCTATCGTAATTAGGCGCGACGGTCCGCGATTTAACGAAGCGGCAGCGATGTTGCGTGCGGCTGCGAAAGAAAATAAGTACAATCTTCATATTTTTGGAAGTGAAACGCCTATGTCTGAATCTGCCAATATTATGGTTGATTTGGCATATAAAAAGTAAATATGGCTATTCTAGTTACAGAAAAAACGAAAGTGCTTATCCAGGGGATTACGGGGAAAGAAGGATTAAAGGCGCTGGAAGGTATGCGTAATTACGGTACGGATGTTCTTGCCGGCGTTACTCCCGGAAAAGGGGGTGGGTATATTAGTAATGTGCCCGTGTATAATACGGTGCGCGAGGCGATGCAAGATCACCCGTCTATTAACGCAACATTATTGGTAATGCCAGCTCTGGCAGTGAAAGCCGCCGCATACGAAGCAATTCAGGAAAAAATACCGCTACTGAATATATTAACGGAACATGTTTCCGTCCGTGATACTGCGCTAATTATAGCGCAAGCCAGAAAAGATGGTGTGAACGTAATTGGTCCGTCTTCAGTTGGCATCATATCTCCGGGTATTGGTAAAATGGGAAGTATTGGCGGAGAAAATCCTGGGCGTATGTTCCGGCCGGGACCTGTTGGTATAATTTCAAAAAGCGGCGGTATGACTTCTGAAATTGCCATTACCTTAAATAGGTCTGGACTTGGCCAGAGCACAGTGCTTGGCATTGGCGGAGATCAATTAATTGGATTTGACTTTATAGATGCGATGAAATTGTTCGAGAAGGATGAGAAAACGCATGCAATAGTAATTTTTGGAGAAGTTGGCGGTACGTATGAGGAGCAGCTTGCAGAATTTATACAAAAAGAAAGATTTAAAAAACCCATTATAGCTATTATAGCGGGAAGATTTACTTCCGCATTTCCTTCTGGTACCGTATTTGGTCACGCGGGGACTATTGTTATGCGTAATCGTGGAGGATATGAATCAAAAGTGAGCGCCCTTCAAAAAGCAGGTGTTATGGTAGTAAATACCTTGGAGGAAATACCGTTATTGCTCAAAAAAAAGTTCTATGAGAGGATGGGATAATGAAATGGAGAACGGCAATTAGCACACAAAAAGACAAGGAATTATACGTACGCGGATCACGTCTTACGGATCTTATTAAGAAAGCAAGTTTTATCGAATCTATTTTTCTTATATTACGCGGGCAATTTCCGAAAAAAAAAGAAGCAAAAATACTGGAAGCTGTTTTTGTCTCTATGATTGAACATGGCGTTGAGGTTCCATCTGCTTTTATTGCGCGGAGTGTTGCCTCAACAGGAAATTCACCACATACTGCGTTAGCCGCTGGTATTCTCGCAATGGGAGATTTTCATGGCGGCGCAATAGAACAAGCGGCTCGATATATTCAATCAAAAGAGACGCCGCGCGCTGTCGTTACTCAGGCACTTAAAAATAAAGAGCGCTTGCCGGGTTATGGCCATAAAGTGTATAAGGCGGGGGATCCGCGAGTCCGTGCTCTTTTAGAAAAGACGCAAGAGTTGCAATTATCCCAAACATACATAAAGCGCGCTCGTGCGATAGAGCGTGAGTTAAAGCGTGCGAGCGGCATTAGCGTACCTTTGAATATTGACGGAGCGGTTGCTGCCGTCATATCAGAACTTGGGTTTGATTGGCAGTTAGGAAAATCTTTTTTTGTTTTGGGCCGCCTGCCCGGGCTTATTGCGCACGTTGCGGAAGAACAAAAAAATGAAAAACCATATCGTCGCCTCGATTCCGATGATATTGAATATATCGGCCCGCCTTTTTAATCTCATTCTTACCGACCCTCTCTCGACAAAAGAACGGCAATTGTCTTAAGCGCAATTGTCAGGTCCAACACAAGAGATCTATTTTTTATGTAATAAAGATCGTATTGCATCTTTTGAGGAGCATCTTCCACAGAAGCATCGTTTTCCATATTTACCTGTGCCCAACCGGTAATGCCGGGGGTTACTAAGAGACGCATGTCATAAAAGGGGATTTTTTCACGAAGCTCGGCTACATAATGTGGACGCTCTGGACGAGGACCGATAAGCGACATATCACCCTTGAGAACATTCCATATTTGGGGAAGTTCGTCCAGATAAAACATACGAAGAAATGTACCGAATGGATATACGCGCGGATCATTTTGCATATCTTTTACGCCACTCATTTGTTCGGAACCAAGGCGTTGACTGCGAAATTTAAGAAAATCAAATTCTTTTCCATTTTTTCCCACGCGTCGTTGGCGAAAGAAAATACGCCCGTCTCCTTTTCGTGCCCGTCGTTTTTTGTGATGCCATATATCTTTAGGTGTTGAGAGAAGAATACCAAGTATTATAACGGGAAGCAGGGCAAGAAATACAACTCCAAGCATAATACCCAGAATGATATCAAAAAATCGCTTTGAAAATTCATATGCTCGCTTACGGATACCTACCAAGTTTTCTAAAAACCATATTTCCGAAATAAGGGACGTAGGAATTTTCCCGGTAAGCGATTCGTAAAATGTTGGGAAATCAACAACCTGTATACCTAATGGCAATGCCTCATAAAGCATAATTACAAATTCCCTGTTTGAGCGTATATCACGGGAAGCTACAATAAGAGATATCTGCTTTTCTTTTATGTGTCGCTGAACGGTTGTGTTGAATTCTATTATGGGCAGAGATGAGTCAAGAGAAGCAGTCTTTTCTCCATCATCTACAAGAAGAGAGACATAATAACCGAAATGAGGATTGTTCTTCAGAGTATGTGCAAGTCCCAGAACTTCATCGGAAATACCAAAAAAGAGAATATTTGTTTTTGATGAACGGCGAATAATATGATTTGCCCCTATGCGCCATCCGAGAATGAGGAGTACGGTAAGAATCGCCTGAATAAGAAGATTTGTTTTTGGAGTAATGCCAAATGCTTCTATGAGATAAAAAAGAATTACCGCAACGGCGGTTGATGCAATCATGGTGCGTATAAAGCGTTCGCGAAACGAACGGTCTGCCGTCCATGCGGATTGATCATAAAGTCCCGCTATAAAGAAAAATAATATCCAGATGATAAAAACAACTGTGAATGGTGTTTTATGGATGAGCCAGGGTTCTCTTAGTGCCGTTTGATAGCGTATAAGGAGAGTAATGCCAAGTGCCACATAGAGCGCCATTATATCTCCGAGAAGAAGAAAAAAGGTGATAGGTTGCTTTTGTTTCATACTGTGTATAGTAGCGCAGATATATAAAAAAGGAAGAAATAAACTCCGTAAAAACGTAATGGTAGACGGGAACTATTCGTGGTATAAGTAATCTATGCAAAATGGGTATGTGGAGCGAATATTATTATGGGGAACCAGAATAGGCATCTGGCTCCTTTTGTTTGTAACTCCTCTTGTTGTATCGGGGTCACTTTTCTTCCCTTTCATTACCGGAAAAAATTTCTTTTTTCGTATTGTGGTTGAAATCGTGTTTGGACTATGGGCGGGGCTTGTTGTTGTAAATCCGTCATTTCGTCCACGCAAAGGACCTCTTCTTTGGGCATTTTCCGGATTTGTGAGTATTCTCTTTATTGCAGGAATGCTTGGTGCCGATGCGGCACATAGTTTTTGGTCTAATTTTGAGCGCATGGAGGGTATTGTGACACACCTTCATTTACTAGCTCTTTTTATCATGACGGCGTCGGTTTTTCGGACAAAGAAAGACTGGATACTTACGTTTCATGTTTCTCTTGCCGCAAGTTTCATCGTGGCATGCATAGGATTATTGGAAAAGACGGGGTCTATAGCCATTCCGGGATCAAGTCCGGGGCGCGTATTTGCGACACTGGGAAATCCTATTTATTTGGCTCTCTATCTTCTTATCCATATGTTTTTGTTGGGCATAGTAATTCGATGGATAACGCAGTATTGGGCGCGTGTCGCATATGGTTTACTTTTCCTTTTTGAGCTCTATATCTTTTTTGCAAGCGGCACGCGGGGCGCCGTAGTGGGTCTTTTTGCGGGATTTATTGTGGGTCTTGTGGTATTCATGTTCACAACGCCGGACGCACGCATGAAACGGATATCGCTGGTTCTTCTCATAATCGGGTTCATGAGCGTAGGTGGCTTATTTATGTCCCGGGAATCCGTATTTGTGCAGTCACGTCCGCTTCTTACGCGGTTTGCCAATATTAGTTTATCATCGGCAACTGCCGAGTCACGTTTTACCATTTGGCGTATGGCATGGGAGGGGTTTAAGGAACGCCCTATTCTTGGATGGGGCCCGGGGAATTTTATTATTCCGTATGCCACATATTATGATCCCAATTTGTTTGGAAATGAGCCGTGGTTCGATAGGGTGCATAATATGCATTTTGAATGGTTAGTTACAACGGGAATTATAGGGTTTACGGCGTATGTGGGATTGTGGGGATCCGTTGTTATTCTCTTATGGCGATTATGGCGCCGGAACGTGTTTGATTCCATAACAGTCTCTCTTCTCGCGGCTCTTTTTACGGCATATCTCGTACAAAATTCATTTGTGTTTGATACGGTTATTTCATATATGCTTATTACCGTTTTGTTTGCGTTTTTACACAGCTTGTCTGTTCCTTACGGTGAAGAAAAATCGAGTATTTTATCCGCAGGTATGCGGAATAATCGCATACTTGTAGCGGGATGTTGCGTAGCGGCTGGTATTATACTTGCATCAACATTGCATACGAAGCAAATACAAGTGGCGCGTGGCATTATCACGACATTACAATCGGCATCACAAGGTACGGCACTTATATTAAATGAGCAATTTGATGCCACTATTGCAAAAGGGACATTTGGTGTTACGGAAGCACGCGAACGGTTTATGGATCTTGTACTGCAGGCATCACGCGAACCAAATGTATCGGGGCAAGACTTACTTCTTCTTGTTACCAAAAATATTGATGAAATGGAAAAACAAGTGGCAAAAAAGCCTCAATTATTACGTCATCATATTTCTCTGGGTAAGTTATACCAGTTACGCTTTGCTCTAACGGGAAATAAATCTGACAGGGATCATTCTATTGATATATATAATGTTGGTATTGCCATGGCGCCGAATTATCCGCCTACCTATATTGGTATCGCCGAGACATATCTTACGGATAATAATTTTGAGGAAGCCACTAATGCGGTCGACACTATTTATCAGAAAATGACACGGCCAAATTCGATTATCTACAGCGTTCTTTTGGTGAGCGTTTTGGCGGGGGATTTTGATCGGGCGGCAGAGCAGGTTGAACGATATGTAAGTTTAGGTAATACACCCGAATATCCGGCACCGGCATGGTTTGAGCCGCCAAAGTTAGAAGATGTTATTAGAAGATCATTTGTGCGAGGGGGAGTAGCTGAAAGAGAAGTATTTCTTCGCACTGTTTTAGCGGCTCAAGAAAATTCTATAGTATTAATGGCACTTGCGGAAACACTCGTAGAGCAGGGAAAAAACGAAGAAGCGCGTTCTTTCGCATTGCGTGCACGGGAAATTGCACCGCCGGAGGGCGTTATAGAAATCGATAAATTTATTCGCGGACTTGACGATTTTTAAGTATGGTAAAGGTATTCTCACGTACTATTCAATACATTCTCATCGCTATTCCTGTTCTTATACCTCTTGTATTTTGGCAGGAGGTATTTTTTCCTTATACATTTCCTAAAACGATACTCTTTCGGACGCTGATAGAAATTGCATTTGTGCTATGGCTACCACTTGTAATATTTATTTCGCGATACCGTCGTTTATATTCTTTTCCCGCTATATCGGTAAGCGTATTTTTCGGTGTCCTCGTTATTACGTCTCTGACCGGTGTAGATGTTTTTAAAAGTATATGGTCGGATTTTGAACGCATGCTTGGTTTATGGACATATGTACATCTTTTTGTATTTTTCCTAATGTTGGTAACTATGATGCGAAGTATAAGGGATTGGAATCGACTACTGGTAACTTCAATAACGGCGGCAAGTCTCATTAGTATTATAGGTATCGGAGAAGCGGTAATATCCGAAGGGCGTATTATTG
Organism: Candidatus Ryanbacteria bacterium CG10_big_fil_rev_8_21_14_0_10_43_42; assembly: GCA_002793915.1. Classification (NCBI taxonomy): domain Bacteria; phylum Candidatus Ryaniibacteriota; species Candidatus Ryanbacteria bacterium CG10_big_fil_rev_8_21_14_0_10_43_42. The sequence continues at coordinate 135,682 of PFEF01000005.1, forward strand.
CAACAATAGGCAATGCGGCATTTCTATCCTCTTATTTGCTCTTGCATGTTTTTTTATCCCTTATGCTTCTTCTTAACGAGGAAAGATTTAATTATAAGGCCGGATTTTTTGCCTTGAGTACCGGTATGATAGGAGTCGCTCTTTTTCTTACCGAAGCACGTGCCGGACTGATAGGATTATTTGGCGGCCTTGTGGTTCTTAGTGTATTATTTCTGATTTTTAGCGAGACTGACGGACAGACACTTTCTATTCCTCATAAAGTTGGAAAACGAATTGGTGGTATTTTGTTGGGATTGTTTACGGTTATGAGCGTATTTTTTATATTATTTCCTAAATCGATAAGTCCTTACGTTCCGAATCAATTACGACGGTTTACGGATGTAAGTTTAGCGGAGCGTACGGCAGAGGGGCGTTTTCTTACATGGCGCGTAGCATGGGAGGGCTGGCAGGAGCGTGGTATTACCGGATGGGGGATCGAAAATTTTAATATCCTTTTTAATGCGCATTATGATGAACGGTTATTCAGGCAGGAGCCATGGTTTGATCGGGCACATAACATTATTTTTGATATAGGAAGCAGTACCGGCATTCTTGGTATATTTTCATATATGATTCTTTTAGGAAGTATGTTTTTTACATTGTACCGAAAATGGCGGAATAATATGTATACGTTTTGGACATCCGCGGTTCTTGCGGCTTTGTTGGGAGGGTATGTTCTTCAAAACATGTTTACATTTGATACTATAACAACACTCATACCGCTATGGATGATATTTGCCTTTGTTGCCGTTTCTTTGCACGATGAAAAGTACGTCATAGAAGATAAACAAAAAAACAAACTAATACTGGGTGGTGTTGTATTACTGTCAGTAGTTCTTATTCCCGGTTGGTATTATGTAAACGCAGCACCAATGCATGCAAATAGGGCGGCACATATCGGTTGGGAAACCCTTCGTCTTGGAGGTGGGGATGAAGAAGCCATTCAGTTATTTAACAAAGGTCTTTCATATAAGACGCATGGAGATGTCGATATACGGCGTTTCTTTGCTGAATACGTGTTTGAGTTTTTGAAGCAGGGCGGTGTGCGTCCGGACGAATCATTATTTCGGCTTATGACGCAGGCGAATGAGTATATGGACGAAAATATTCGGGCAGATCCGCAAAATGTAAAGTGGTATATATATCAGGGGGAGTTATATAATTTGATGGCGGTGCGATTTGATAGTTCTTATGCGTTATTGGCGGAAGAGTTTTATTTAAAAGCCCGCGCATTATCTTCGGCGCGCCCGCAAATTTATCTGGGTCTTGCGGAGGCGTATAAGCGGCAGGGAAGGATAGAAGAAACATGGCAGGAACTCGATACTGTGTTAGAAAAAGTACCTGCATTTCTTGCCGCACACGAAGCGGCAGGGATTACTGCGATAGAAACGGAAAATAGAGAACGGGAAGAACAGGAAGTAGAATGGATTATCACAAACGGACATGAGGCAGGTTCTTTGCGGGACGCCTATTTTCTTGCCGAGCGTTACGGAGATGCCGCACGCATACAAGAGTATATTATTCACGATGATGACTTGCTTCGGAAAGATCGTGCAACCCTCTATGCCCAACTTGCCGCTCTCTACAATCTTGCGGGAGAGAAGGATAAGGCAAGGCAGGCAGCTTATGCTGTACTGGAGTTTGATCCAATGCGCAAAGATGAAGTGGAAGCATTTTTGAATACCCTTTAAGTTGTCCTGACTCAAAAAATCTTTATGTATTTTAGTTTTGAATTGTTACATATGACACCGGAAGATGATTCTAAAAAATGTTCTTAAAAGAGTAATGCAATAAAGCTCTTTTGGTTTATCAAAGACTTATGGTTGAGTAGATGCTAGTATAATAGGGTTATATACACAGGAATAGTTGACTTTTTTGTATAAATCTGTTACTATGGGGTTGTGGGTTATTGATAACAATAATTTCTACTACATCGCACATAATTCCGCTTCGGCGGAATTTTGTGCGTTTGGGAGAGAATGCTATTATAGACGTGGGATCATGTGGTCGAACTCACATCTGATGTATGTAGGAGGTTATTACGCCCATGATCCCACGAAAGAATCCTGTTTTTCTAGCGGGATTTTTTTGTTTTTTCTGATATACTGTTCATATGGAAATTCAGATACAAGAAAATGTCCCTCTTGCACCTTATACCTATCTCAATATAGGCGGACTCGCCCGATTTTTTGTGGAAGCAAAAAAGGAGAAGGATATTTTGAATGCCCTCATATGGGCGAAAGAGAACGATATGCCGTATTATATTATTGGTGCGGGATCAAATATATTAGTGGCAGATAAGGGATTTGCCGGTCTTGTCATTAAAATATCTCTTCATGACATATCATTTGGTGTAAATGGTATGTGTATTAATGCCGGTGTTCCCATGGCGCTTGCCGCGGCGCGATCGGTGGCAGAAGGATATATTGGATTCGAGTGGGCTATGGGAGTGCCGGGTACGGTTGGCGGTTCCGTGTATGGTAATGCCGGATGTTTTGGCGGAGAAATGAAGGATGTTGTAAAAGCAGTAAGAGTGTTGGAACAACAGGAAGAAGGTTTTAAAAAACGTATTTTTACGAATGAAGAATGCAAGTTTGGGTATCGAGAAAGTTTTTTTAAGAAACATCCTGAAATAATTATTCTTTCAGTGGACATGCAATTAAAAGAAGGAACACCTGAAGAAATAAATACCGCACGCTTACACATGCGAAGCTCCGCACAGGCACGTGTTCAAGAACAAGATATCGGCGTACGGACCGCCGGCAGTACGTTTAAAGGGATTCCTATTACGGACAGTACGGAAAAACGCATGTATACGTATGGACCAAAGTGGCAGAGGGGAGAAAACACCTGTTGGGTGCATGAAAGTAGAAGAGGTATGTTTGGCGCGGGATTCTTTATTGAACAATCCGGTTTGAAAGGTATGCGAATAGGAGGAGTTTCCGTTTCGGAAAAACACGCTAACTTTATGGTAAATACGGGAACGGCGACGGCGGAGGATGTTGTTATGCTTATTGCTGTTATAAAAGAACGTGTGCATAGTATGTGCGGCATAATGCTTGAAGAAGAAATTCGTTACGTTGGATTTTAATAGTATTATAAAATATTTTTTTTCATACATATTTTTATTTTATTTATCCACACCTTTGCACATCTTTGTATATATTTAAAAAAAAATCTCAACTAAAATAAGTGTAACGAAAACATTTTTGAAAATAGTTTTGTTTTCAAAAGTTTAGTTTTGTTACTTATTATGAAAGGTCGTTTTATTTACGTATAAATTTTTATACTACAATGCCAGCACGCAAAAAACGAAAGACAACAAAAAAAGCTGCTGCTAAGCACAAGACAACAAAGAGGAAGACAGTTAAGCGCAAAGCAGCTAAGAAGACAGCAAAACGAAAGACAACGAAACGAAAGGCAGCGAAGAAAACAACGCGCCGCCGTCGCTAATCTTCTCTTAAGTAAAGACCCCGCTCATGGCGGGGTCTTATTTTGGAACTGTCAAAAAAGAGTATATAATGGAGTACATGAGAACAATAATAAAAGTAACCAATACGGTGCTCACGCCCGCATTGGAGGCGCATATTGAAGAGAAAGTTATAAAATCATTAGAGCGACTTGTGGGTAAAACACATATGCCAAGCGCGCGGCTTACGCTTGATATCGGAAAAATAACGCGCCATCACAGGAAGGGATTAATATGGCGTGCTTCGGGTAATCTTTCTTTAAAAGGACGTGTCCTTCGAGCAAAAGCAAACGGAGAAAAGGCACAAGAAGCCGTGGATCTTTTGCGCGCAGAGTTGGAGCGGGAACTAAAAGCATATAAAGGGAAAAGAAAAACAGTAGCTCTTAAGGGAGCACGTCTTGCAAAAGAAAACGCAACCATAGCGAAAGCGGCGCGTGAATAATTTGGTTTTGCTTAAAAAATAAAAAAAGCCGCACGGGCGGCTCATTGGCGTTCTCGAACGAAAAGAGGTACCTCGTGCATTTTTTTTCGTACGAGATTATTAGCCAAAAGAAAACAAATAGCTTTTGCTGTCTGATTGGGCTCAAGATTAAGTTCATTTCCCATTTCAGATTCTGTGAAAGTTTTTTGCCGGCAAATATAACGAACAAGTGATAATACCATAGTTTCTGATATTTCCCCGTCCTTCATTTTACATAAACCCTCCCTATTTTGTAGTCTACAGGCAAATATAGTGGAAAATAGCAGTATGTCAATATGCTTGCATGTGTATAGTGATTAAAAACTTTTTTCCGGCTATTTTATACGCCCATTGATTATACGGGTACATTCCCGTATTATAGATACGCTATGCAATTTTTAGAAAAAATTTTTGGAGATCCCAGTACTTCGTTTGCTAAAAAATCACAGTTCGTTGTGGGTAAAATTGGCGCATTTGAAAAGGATATGGAAGTTCTTACGGCGGATGATTTCCCAAAAAAGACACTCGAATTCAAAGAGCGTCTGGGAAAGGGCGAGTCGCTGGATGACATTCTTCCCGAAGCATTTGCTTTGGTGCGGGAGGTATCGAAACGTACGGTTGGCATGCGTCATTTTGATGTTCAGCTGTTGGGTGGTATGGCCCTTCATAAGGGGCATATTGCCGAGATGCGTACCGGAGAAGGAAAAACGCTCGTTGCAACATTGCCCGTATATTTAAATGCGCTAATGGGCAAGGGCGTGCATGTTATTACCGTGAACGATTATTTGGCGCGACGGGATGCGGTATGGATGGGGCAGATATATGATGCGTTAGGTATGAGTGTGGGATGTGTAGCGCATGATGGGGCGTATCGGTATAATCCTCATTTTAAAAATGCTGAAGAGGAAGACGCGGTGCGGGACGCGGTGGGGAGTTTTAAAATTATCCATGAGTTTTTAGAACCGGTAAGCCGTAAAGAGGCTTATGGGGCTGACATTACATACGGTACCAATAATGAATTCGGGTTCGATTATTTGCGCGATAATATGGCGTATAAGCCGGAACAGGTTGCGCAAGAAAATCATTATTTTGCCATTATAGACGAAATGGACTCCATTTTAATTGATGAAGCGCGTACACCGCTTATTATTTCGGCTCCCGATCAGGATTCCGGTGATTTGTATCAGGTATTTGCCGAGATAGTGCCAAAGCTAAAAGCGGGAGAAGATTATAACGTTGATGAAAAACAAAAGGCAACCACTCTCACCGAGGAAGGTATTGAAAAAGCAGAGTCGCTTTTGGGAATTAAGGACATATATACGGAAAAGGGTATGCGGTATGTGCATCATTTAGAGCAGGCGTTAAGAGCTGAAGCTCTCTATAAGCTCGACAAAGATTATGTTGTAAAAGACGGCGAAATTATTATCGTAGATGAGTTTACGGGGCGTCTGATGCCGGGACGGAGATGGTCGGAAGGGCTTCATCAGGCGATAGAAGCAAAAGAAAAGGTACCTATTCAGAAAGAATCCCGCACACTTGCGTCCATAACATTTCAGAATTATTTTCGGCTATATGAAAAAATTGCGGGCATGACGGGTACCGCCAAAACATCCACGGAAGAATTTCATAAAGTATACGGCCTTAATGTGGCGACCATTCCCACAAATAAGCCGCTTGTTCGTGATGACAAGCCCGATCAGGTGTATCAGACATATGCGGGGAAAATGCGTGCGGTAATACGGACAATAAAAGAATGCCATGAACGGCGTCAGCCCATATTGGTAGGAACTATATCCATTGATAAGAATGAATATCTTTCCGCACTTCTTAAAAAAGAAGGAGTACCGCATCAGGTGCTTAATGCAAAAAACCATGAGTCGGAGGCAAGTATTATTGCTCAAGCAGGCCGTCCGGGCGCCGTAACAATTGCCACCAACATGGCGGGGCGTGGTGTTGATATTATCTTAGGTGGTAATCCGCCGGACGAACGAGAAGCAAAAGAAGTACGTAACGCGGGTGGACTCTTTATGCTTGGCACGGAACGTCATGAGGCGAGGCGTATCGATAATCAGCTTCGTGGACGTGCCGGTCGACAGGGAGATCCGGGCGTATCTCAGTTCTATGTATCTTTGGAAGATGATCTTATGCGTATTTTCGGATCTGATAGGATAAAGAATCTTATGGGAACATTCGGTATTCCGGAGGATGAGCCCATTGAAAACAGAATGGTTTCCCGCTCTTTGGAATCGGCGCAGGCAAAAATCGAAGGATTCCACTTCGATGCCCGGAAACACCTTCTTGATTATGATGATGTTATGAATCGTCAGCGTGAAGCTGTGTATCGCACCCGAAAGGAACTACTGAAAAGTACCGAAGAGGATCTTAAAGATCGTATTTCCACGATGATAGAAGAAGATATTTCTCATCTGGTGGGTATGCACACGATGCATTTGGCGGAGGATTGGAATATTACTGAGATTATTGAAAATATTCACGCAATGAATATTTCTACGGAGGGGCTTGAAAAAGAGCTTACAGATATAAAAGGGATGCAAGAATCGGATACGGTACGCCGAGGAAACATGGAAGAGGTGCTTATAGCGCGTGCTCATGATGCGTTTGCAAAAAAAGAGAAGGAATTAAAAGAAGGATTTTTAAATGTTATCCGGTTTTTTGCGCTTCAAACAATTGATTCTTTATGGACGGATCACTTGGAAGCAATGGATTACACGAGAAGTTCCGTACGTCTTCGTGCATACGGGCAACGGGATCCATTAGTGGAGTACAAAAATGAATCTGTAAAATTATTTCGGCAGTTTAATATGGCGGTAGAGCATCTCATAGCACTTAATATCTTTAAGTTTTCCGTGTCTCCACAAGCGGCACATAATCATGTGCATGCGCCGAACGAAGGCCAGCTTACCTTTTCCCGGCCGTCGCTCACCGGCGCTCCGGCTGCGGAAACCTCAAATGCCTCGGGAACACATACCGCTACCGCCAAGCAGGCATCAGTGGATCCGAAATATCAAAACATAGGCCGCAACGATCCGTGTCCGTGCGGGTCCGGCAAAAAATTTAAGAAGTGTCATGGGAAGTGAGAACGAAAAGTTTTACAGAATAGTCGTAAACGGCGTAGGGATCTACGAAGCGGTGGATCGTGACTGTCCGAAAAATGATTCAAGGCGAAAAGACAAACCCGATGGGTCATGGCTACCGAAGAAAGGCCTTGATTATCCTGAAGCGATATCATTTTGGAGCGAATACGGATTGAGGAAATATCGTGAATCAGGATTGATGAACTGGTATGTATCAGTTGTGGGAGGCGAAGTCGAAGTAGTTACAATCAATCGACCAACGGATATTCTGTACGAAGACGAATATCAGATTATTGTGAAACCAGAGGCGGCAGTTGAAATATCTAGGAAATCGCTTGAAAAATTCATACGGCTTAGTCAATAAGCAACAGAAGTGTGGCATAATAGGTGCTCCGGAGCATAAAAGATAATCGATAAAACTAGGGGATTAATGAGGTGTAGTATCTATGCCGCGTCTTTTATTTTTATATATGGCGAGGCTACGGTATACTTATCCGAGGGGAAACATGTTACTAAATAATACAATAACTATGAAAATTGCATTTTTTGGACTTGAGGAATGGGAGAAAGAATACATTAAAGAGCGTCCGATTGACGGTGCGGATTATATGTTTATATCTGATCCTATCGATCCGGACCATATGCCGGAAGATAAAAGTTTTGATGTGGCGTGCCCCTTTGTAAATGCGAAAATGGATGCGTCCGTCATTGAACAGCTGCCGAACTTGAAACTTATTGCAACGCGTTCAACAGGGTTTGATCATATTGATTTGGATGCCGCAAAAGCCCGAAATATTCAAGTGGCGAACGTGCCTTCATACGGAGAACATACGGTGGCGGAATACGCATTCGCTCTACTGCTTACGTTATCGCGAAATGTATACCAGAGCTATCACCAACTCCGAGACGCCGGTACATTTGATCGGAAAACACAACGTGGATTTGATCTTGCCGGAAAAACAATTGGCGTGGTAGGAACGGGACGCATTGGCAGGAACGTAGTGAGTATTGCAAAGGGATTCAATATGAAGGTACATGCATTTGATGTGCATCCCGATGAAACGTTTGCAAAAGAAATGGATATTACGTACATAGCGCTGGACGAGTTGTTTTCTACGAGCGACATTATCACACTTCACGTTCCGTATCTCGAATCTACGCACCATTTGGTAAACAAAGAAGCCTTCGCAAAAATGAAAGACGGCGTGTATCTTGTTAATGATTCCCGAGGTGCCGTGGTCGATACACCGGCATTGTTGGAAGCGCTTCATTCCGGAAAGGTGGCGGGTGCCGCACTTGACGTACTGGAAGAAGAAGGACCACTCTATGATGAAATGCATTTTTTAGTGGAAGGACATCCGGATCAGGAAAAAATGTACACAACACTCGCAAACCATGCGCTTATCAACATGCCGAACGTCATTGTAACGCCGCATAATGCATTTAATACCTGGGAGGGTCTTATGCGTATTCTGGATACCACCCTAGGAAACATAGAAACATATAAGAATGGATCCCCGACTAACATCGTCTCCTAACTTTCACGAGGTTAAACCTCGTGAAGAAATCCTTTTTCCTACCGGCGGGTTTCTATATAATCGCCAGAAACAGGAAATACTTCTTCATTTGCGCGATGGTAAAACGCCCTATAACCCCAACAAATGGGCGTTCTTTGGGGGTATGTCGAAGAAAGGAGAAACGCCAGCGGAATGTTTTGTGCGGGAGATGTACGAAGAGATTGGACTTCTATTTTCTGTAGAAAATGTAATACTGTTTCGGGAGTATTATCAGGAAGACTCGGGGTGGCACAAATATGAATTCTTTATCTGTTCGGATGCGGATATAACAACGATGATTTTGGGAGAAGGGGCTGGTTTTAAGTGGATACCGCTTAATGAAGTATTTGCATATAATCTTTCTCCGCGCACACGCGAGGGACTTACATATTTTGTACAGCAAGTTTTACGATAACGAGATAGATCTCGTTTTTTATTTGCAAATAAACAAAAATACGATTACTCTGGGTTTTATGCATGTGGAACCCATAAAAACACGTATTTTTAATCCGCCAAAAGATGATCTTTTTAAGATCTTTAAAAGTGCCATCCGGAGCATACCGGAAAAAAGTATTCTTGCCGTAACATCAAAAGTAGTTAGTATAGCAGAAGGGCGATGTGTTTCGGGGAACGGCATAGGGAAAGAGGATCTCATAAAAAGGGAAGCAGAATATTATCTTCCGCGTGTGCATGTGCCTGGAGAATTTGTCACACATACCATAAAAAACAACCTGGTTGTGGCATCCGCCGGCATCGATGCGAGTAATGCGGCGGGATATTATATCTTGTGGCCTAAAGATTCATACGCATCAGCACGTACCATACATGCATGGATTCAAAAAACATATGGGGTATCTGATGTGGGTGTTCTTATAACCGACTCTCACTCTATTCCATTTCGTCGCGGCGTTATTGGCAGTGCTTTGGGATATTATGGTTTTTTGCCGCTTAAGGATTATCGCGGAAAAAAAGATATTTTCGGAAGAGAACTTATTATGACGATGACAAATATTCCCGATAGTCTTGCGGTTTCAGCAGTGGTTGTTATGGGAGAGGGAAATGAAACAACGCCCGTTTCTCTTATAACGGACGTGCCATGGATTACATTCTATAATGGGCCGCAATCTTCAAAAGATCTTTATTCATCCTTTGAAGTACCAATGGAAGAGGATACTTTCGCACCCTTTTTCAAAGATGTTCCTTGGGAAAAAGGTGATGGAGGTATTGTTTTTAGTGGATAGAATTATTCAAGGAAAAGCAGTGCGTACATAGCTCCCACACCGATACTGATACCGATTATTTCATATATGATGTTCCAAATTCCCGTTTGTTTATGGAGTTCCGGTACAAGATCTGAACTTGCCGTATAGATAAATACTCCGATAGCGAGAGGTACGATCCATGCTTCGGTTGCTGATGCGATACGGTTCGCAAAAAGCGTAATAGCGCTACCGGCGACAGCAAAGGAGGCGGAGTAGAAATTCACAAGAATAGCTTGCGTTTTTGTGTATCCCGCATGAATAAGTACGCCAAAGTCGCCAATTTCTTGAGGAATTTCATGAAGAATAATGGCGCCTGTCGTGGCAATACCTACTTCAATACTAACAAGATAACTTGCCGCTATAATAACGCCGTCTATAAAATTATGTAGTCCGTCTGAGATAAGGATGATGTGCCCTAAAGATTTATTTTTGTGAGAATTTTCTTCATGTGTATCATGTCCATGATGATGGAGGTGAAGAACTTTTTCTAAAATAAAAAAAAGAAGCATGCCGCCGATGATAAGCAGTGATGATTGGACGGCATTCTTGGTATGGGTAAATGTTTCGGGGATAAGGTGAATAAATGCATCCCCCAGTAATGCTCCTACGGCAAGTGCTACCATGGGAGATATCAACATACGAAGGCGTCGTTCATTTGTTGCCAAAACAAAAATTCCAACAAGTGACATAAGACTTACAATAACAACACTGCCAATGGCATAAAATATGGGCGTGCTCATATAAACGAGTATACAGGATGAAATTCAAAAGGGGAATGTACTGGAATATGCAACATATTTTATATATACTTACGCAATATAAAATATGGTATAGAAGAAGGTGTGATGAAATATAATAACGGTATACTTTACATAGTGGCAACGCCCATCGGCAACCTCGAAGATATTACGCTTCGGGCCCTTCGTATCTTAAAGGAAGCAGACAATGTATATGCGGAAGATACGCGTGTAACTAAAAAATTACTTGCACATTATGATATTAAAACGTTTGTCAAGCGATACGACGAACACGTGGCTGATCGGATGCATAATGCCATCGGACAGGTTTTAAAGGAAGGACAAACCATCGCTCTCGTTAGCGATGCGGGAACGCCGGGTATTTCCGATCCCGGTGCGCGTCTTGTAGCATATCTACATAACCATATGCCGGATGTGGTTGTTGTGCCTATACCGGGGCCATCCGCATTAGTAACAGCTCTTTCCATTGCGGGTGTTTCCGGTGATCAGTTTACTTTTCTCGGATACCCTCCTCATAAAAAAGGACGAAAAACGTTCTTTGAAAAAATACCGATTATAGAAACGCGTCCCGTTGTATTGTATGAATCCCCGCACAGGGTGGAGCGTACGCTTGCGGCACTTTCCGAAAATTTGGGCAATGGACATCATATTGTTATTGCGCGGGAGCTTACTAAAATGTATGAAGATATATATCGGGGCACTATAGAGCGTGCGCAAGTATACATAACGGGAGAAAGGAAAAAAGGCGAATTCGTTATTATTGTTTTTTAGTATATGACACACCTTGCGTTTATAACCGGTAATGATGCCAAGGCAAAAGAGGTAGAACGATATCTTTTGGTGCCGGTAAAACGATATACATATAATTTGCCGGAAATACAGTCACTTGTTCTGGAGCATGTTGTGCGGGATAAAGCCGAACGCGCATATGCATTTATAAAAAAACCGGTTCTGGTGGAAGATGTCTCCGTAACCTTTGGCGCTTTCCAGTACATGCTTCCCGGACCCTTTATTAAATGGTTTGTGGAGGGTGTGGGAAATGAGGCATTATGTCGCATGCTTGATGGATATGATAACAGAACGGCAATAGCGGAAGTGCAGTATGGTTTTCATGACAGTGATGGTGTTCATATTTTTTCGGGAAAAACAGAAGGAATTATTGCAGATACGCCGCGTGGGGAGGATGGATTTGGATGGAATTCTATTTTTATACCATCGGGGCAGAAAAAAACGCGCGCAGAAATGACGGATGAAGAGAAAGACAGAACTTCTATGCGAAAAAAAGCGCTTGGTGCATTAAAAGAGTATTTAAAAGAAAGAAACATACCATAATCCTATGAAAGTAACCGTACGCGTAAAACCCAATGCTAAACATCCCGGTGTGGTAGAACATGATGATAAATCTCTGGATGTTTCTGTGCACGCATCTCCGCACGAAGGGGAGGCAAATAAAGAGCTTATAGAACTTCTAGCCGATTATTTTGAAGTCTCTAAAAGTTCTATTGAAATTGTGGGAGGTCATGCGTCGCGTCGAAAAGTTGTGGAAATTAGTTTGTGGCAAAAGCGTTAATATCTGTTTATAAGGGCAAACGCTGTATTATTGGATTTTCTGATGCCATACATATATGCATACATCAAAAACAATTATTCTCTTTTTTATAATTATCATAGGTGGTATTGGTGCCCTCGGGTTTAGTTCGAGTTTGCGTGGTGACGAGGAGAATAGTGGTCATGGAGCCGTCATAGATTCACTTGAAAAATTCGCTTCCTATGAAACAACAGATCTGGCATTTGAACATACTAATCTTACGGTGTGGATAGCGGATACCGCATTAAAACAGACAAATGGACTTATGCATATAACAAAACTTCCGGAAGATTATGGCATGCTTTTTGTGTTCGATGATGTGATGCCGCGCACATTCTGGAATAAGAATACCCTTATTGATCTTGATGTTATATGGATTAGTAATAATACAATAGTTGGTATTACCGCTCTTTCACATCAAACTGATGAAGAGATAACTCTTGTTTCTTCACCGAAAGCGGTAGATTATGTTTTGGAAGTGGGTGCGGGATGGACGGCAAGACATAATATACAAGTGGGAAGCACATATAACATGATGCCGCGTTAATAGTATTATGATTATGTAGTTGGTTATCCACATCTTTGTTTTCGTTCTTTGGATGGGAACTTGGTATACTTCATTCAGCAAACATTTTTTAGGAGAGTAGTTGAACTACACTCCTCTCGGGCCAGATCTCCCTGGTGCATGTGCTTTTCTGTTACAACATTTACTTAAAAAGCGTATGCATCAGGGAGGTCAAAAAAAATGGCCATTGGGGCATTACCCCATGAGAGTCGATGTTTTGCTATCTCCTAAAAATTGAGAACTTTCAACAAATTCTCTATTTTATGCCCCGGACTTCCCGGGGCTTTTTTTCGACACAAAAAACCGTTCCAATTGGAACGGTCATGCTATATGAGTAGTATTGTTTGTTAAATTATGGATTACCTGCCAGAAATTCTTTTAGGCTTTTGCCCGTTTCGGCTCGTACCGTGGCATCGATGGCAAGGGGTGTTAATGAAAAAAGATTACGTTCCGTTATGGAGGATGATTCCCCTTCATTGATGGCAAAAATAAGTCCGGCAAACGTACCGGTGAACGGATTTATAATAATACCACCCGATGACCCCTTTTGAGATCCAATACCTTGAGTTGATTCAATAATAAATGCGTCTTGCGCACGCACGATGGTTTCAGAAAACGATAAATGTAAGTGTCGTACAATGGCTTCCGATCCCAATAATTCTGCCGGATAACTGAAAGTAGAAAGAGGGCTGTTGATGGACGGTGCATAGAGCGGATTAATTTCTAAGGGAGAAAGATCCGCAAGAGTGTTATTTCCGATAAAGGTGGTTATTTTCCATATAGCTATGTCACGTACTATGTTTGCGTAGGCAAGAGATGTACCGGAAAAATCGGATGGAATAAATATTCGCTCGGCGATAGCAAAATTTTGTGCAGGAGATCCGCGTCTTATCAGGCAGGGTTTGGGGTTCTCTGCGTAGGCGACATGAGCATTGGTCAGAATATAGCCGGCATCGTTTAGGATGACGCCAGTAGCAATAGCAACTTCCCGGTCACCTAATTCGCAAAAAAGGTTAACAACATGACTGGCGCCGAAATTATATAATTCTTTTTGCGGAATACGTGCTGTCGGAACAGGTTTGGAGGGAGAGGTATCTTTTTCCGGTTCTGTATCTGTAAAGGAAGGCGTGACAGTATGATTTTCGGCAAACGAAATATCTTTTATTTCAGCAGGTTCGGGTTTAGTATCAGAAAAAGAACTTTGTTCAGCAGGTTTGGTATTGGTAATGGAAGTATCTGATTCTTCAAAGGAATTATGTATAGTTGTGGCGGTTGAGGGGGAGGGATGCTTCATGTTCACAGAAGAGAGGAAGGGTATTTCCACGCCTAAAAAAACGGCAGCTTCGGCGAATATTAATCCTCCCACGATGAACAAACCAACATACTTCATATGCGTGTAAGTATACCATTAACGGCATGGCGGTAAACAGGCAATAATTAATGGATACGAGATATACGCAAAATTTTATATCTTATGGTATTATATCCGCGTATGCATAGATTTTTTGTAACGATACCCTTAAAAGAGGGACCGCTCCTTATTCCCGATTCGGCTATTGCTCATCAGGTGAGGCACGTTCTTCGTATGAAGCCGGGGAATAAAATAGTTCTTTTTGGGGGAAGGGTGGCACGAGACGGCGGGTGGGATTTCTTATTTCGTATTGATTCTCTGAAAGACCAGGCTCTTGAGGGAGAGGTAATTGCAAAAGCTCGTAATGACAGAGAGTCTCGCGTAACACTGACGCTCTACCAGGCAACGCTGAAAAAGGACAATATGGAATGGATATTTGCAAAAGGTACGGAGGTTGGTATTGCGCGATTTGCTCCGGTTTTGGCGGAGCGTTCGGTGAAAACACGCGTACAGTATGAAAGAGCCGTAAAGATAGTTAAGGAAGCGGCTGAACAGAGTGGGCGAGCATTTTTTCCGGATGTACTGCCTATTGTTCCGTTTGCGGAGGCTGTAAAGCGTGCAAAAAAAGAAGGAGCACTTAATATTTTGGCGCATGAGCGGGAGCATAGAAAACGCATGGATGCACTTCCGCTTACCAGTATGCATATCAATTTATTTATTGGTCCGGAGGGAGGGTTTTCGCCGGCGGAGGTTGCAGAGGCGGAAGCCGCAGGATTTTTCATAACATCTCTTTCGAAGCGTGTTTTACGTGCGGAGACAGCGGCAATAGTGGGATCTTACGCTGTTCTCCATCGCTTCGGTAATTAAAAAATAACAATAAAAAATCGGAAAGTTTAGCTTTCCGATTCGATAAATTTTTGATTTTATTCCTCACTCGCATTACTTTTTGTGTTTATGCGAGTAAGGCGCAGAATCAAGTTATTTGAATTATGCCACCCAGTTCAGTTATTGTAAGGAAACTTTCAGTATGTTTTTTTGCAACAGATATCTTTATTTTTACACCGGGCCCTTTGTCTGTTTGCAATAATTCTGTTTCCCTCGTTATGAACACTGCGTTGTATATGTTCACAATAGTATAAAGTAAAGTAAGTTTCCCAATTTCTTTTTCAGAGAAAAAGAAACATAACTCTGTTGTAAGCATACATACCCCCTTTTTGTTTTATAATAATAAACTTGCCAGTATGTATAATATAATGTTTTATATATTATGTCAAGTTGACAGGGTATGAGAGGTTGTATAGTATGGGGATATTCCGCAGACAGTGGGCGTCCGATAAAATGGAAATAAGACCCGCCAAGGAAAAGTTATGCAGATGGCTGTATAACGTGGTGTTGGATTACTTTGGTGATTCTTGTCTGCGGCTTATCGGCCGTATTTTTGTTTGAGATTAATATCCAAGTTCTAGTATCTAATTTCCAAATATCATGGCAATAACACGACAAAGAAAGGAAGAGACCATACAAAAACTCAAAGAAGCATCCCATGCATCCCATTTGCTCATATTTTTACAGTTTCGCGGTCTTACGGTGGCAAGTGTAACAGAGCTTCGCAGTGCGCTCCGTGCCGTGGGAGCTAAGTATATTGTGGCAAAAAAGCGTTTTATGGGATTGGTTCTTAAGGAGGAAGGTACGGACATGCCGATGCTTGAAGGGGAGGTTGCGTTTGTATTTGGGGGGGAGGATCCCGTTAGTACCGCGAAAGAAATCCACGCATTTACAAAAAAACATCAAGAAGCAACGATAGCCGGAGGCGTGTACGAGAAAAACATAATAGACGCGGTGCTGGTAACCCGGCTTGCGAAGATTCCGTCGCGTGAGGTTTTGCTTGCACAATTGGTGGGCGTTCTAAAAGGACCACAGCGCGGACTTGTGGGTGTGTTGGGAGGTGTGCCACGTGGTTTTGTTATGGCGCTTAAGCAAATAGCGGAAAAGAAAATATAATTATTTGCCGGTCGAGTACAGTAGGATATGTAACATATTACAAGGTAATAACGTATAAATACTATGTCAGAAGAAAAAAAAGATGTTGAGGTGCCGGAAAAATTTAAGGCCCTTGTAGGTGAGATAGAAAAAATGAGTGTACTGGATCTCTCCGAGCTGGTAACGGTTTTGGAAGATAAATTTGGTGTTTCAAGTGCTATGCCTATGATGGCGGCTCCTGCGGCCGGTGCCGGCGAAGATGCAGGTGCGGTGGAAGAGAAATCATCGTTTAACGTAGAGCTTACCGGTGCCGGCGAGCAGAAGATTCAGGTTATAAAAGCAGTGCGTGAGGCTACCGGTTTGGGGCTTAAAGAAGCAAAAGATTTGGTTGACTCGGCTCCAAAGCTTATAAAAGAAGGAGTAAGCAAGGAAGAAGCTGAAGATCTCAAAAATAAAATTGAGTCCGCCGGCGGTACGGTGGAGCTTAAATAAGGTATGTAATATAAAGCAAAAAACCCGCATCGTATGCGGGTTTTTTGCGGGCGGGTATAATGTTATCACCCAAAACGCCGTATTACGTCAAGATTGTTTTTAGATCAAAAGTTCCCCATACTATATATTACATATTACCCCTATATTCATATTATGTTGGAAAAATTATTTGGATCTCATGCGCGGGTAAAATTGCTAAAGCTTTTTTATTTAAATTCGGATAGTATATTTCCGCCAAAAGATGTTGCCAGAAGGGCACATATTACCGCAACTGTGATGCGTCGGGAGTTGCGCGTACTTGAAGCGGCTGGATTTATCAAGAAAGCTACGGGATTTATAGAAATTCCGAATAAAAAAGATAAAAAGAAAATACAGAAAAAACGCATTAGCGGATATAAAATTGATACATCCTTTCAGCTTTTTGATGAATTAAGAGAATTAGTGCTTACGGTGGCACCTCTTTCTAAAAAGGATTTAACGCAAAAATTAAGGCGTGTGGGTAAGGTGAAATTGGTGGTTCTTGCAGGAATTTTTCTAAAAGAGAGCGGCGCGCGTGTTGATATGCTTATTGTGGGAGATGCATTAAAAAAAGGACAGCTTGACTGGACGCTTCGTATGATTGAGTCCGAGGTGGGAAAAGAGCTTGATTATGTTATTCTTGATACAGCCGATTTTAAGTACAGAACGGGTATGAATGATAAATTTATGCGGGATGTTTTTGATTATCCGCATGAAATAATTATCGATAAAATAGGATTTGTAAAGTAAGAAAAAAGACATATAAACATTACAGGTAAAAAGATACACAATGTCTACTGCGAAACATATTTTACTTGTGGGAGATGCGAATTCACGAAAACCATTCTTAAAGCTTTTTGAGAAAGCGGGGATTCTTATTACCGAGGGTGAAAATATGAAAATTGCCTTTGAAAAAGCGCTTGCACTCAAGCTTGACGGTATTTTATTTGTAACACCACGATATTGGGATGATGTTACGCGTTTTGTGGATGATATCCGTACGCATCCCGGTTTCGAAAATATGCCTATTATATATATAGGAGCTCTTATTGAAGGGGAGGATATGCGTATTTTGCAAATGAAGGGTGTTCATACGCTTACATTGGGTCCGGTGCCGCACGAAGAAATGGTTCGGTACGTTGTAGATAAGTTAACATAAGAGTATAAAACGGAGAAAATGTTATTCACTTTACTCTTTGTTCTTCGTCCCATGCCCTGTGCTATACTGAAATCATGAGCTTACCTCTCGTTGTTTTTGAATATTTAGCGTGGCAATACGGGGAAGGTGTGCAGGAGTTTTTACGTGTATGGCGTAATGTTCATTGGGTGGTATACCGTTTATTTTCTATTTCCATTTTACTACGCACATTTTTTTCGCCGTTTCGCCGCACAAGTGAATCATATGGGAAGGGGTTTGACCCCAAGAGATATGCAGAAACGTTTGTTATAAATATTGTAACTCGGCTTGTGGGCGTTGCGGTACGAAGCATACTCCTTTTTATAGCGTTTTTTCTTCAAGCGGCAATGTTGCTGTTCGGAGCATTTTTGTTTGGGATCTTTTTACTTACTCCCGTTATTATTCCTTTGGGGCTTGTTAGCGGTCTTATTGTTATGTTTATTTGATTTATG
The DNA here is from genome assembly GCA_002793915.1 of Candidatus Ryanbacteria bacterium CG10_big_fil_rev_8_21_14_0_10_43_42. NCBI lineage: Bacteria > Candidatus Ryaniibacteriota > Candidatus Ryanbacteria bacterium CG10_big_fil_rev_8_21_14_0_10_43_42. The sequence continues at coordinate 153,944 of PFEF01000005.1, forward strand.
AAAGGGCAAGAAGATCAATTTACCATAGAGCTTCTTACGCGCAGACCACGCAATTTACGTGCGGCGCGCATTGAGACACTTGTTCCTCATGAACGCCGCAAGCATATGGCTCCCGCCTTTGTTGCGATTGCCTTTTTTGTATTTCTCTTATTTCTTTTAGCGGCGGCAGCAAGTCAGTTAGGAGGAGTGGCAGACTCCGCTACTGGTATTGTTCGGGCGCGTAATTTTCTTTTAGGACTGTTTCTTATAAGCGGTTCTCTTGCGTGGACCGTGCTTATGGTTGAATTTTACTATCGTTCAGTTTCGCGTCCGGTTCCCTTTTTTCGCATAACGAAAGGCGGGGAGGAAAAAATAATATACCTTACATTACCGGCGGCGCTTCTACTGTATCGTTTGCGTGCGCTTAAACGAGCACAGTCGGAAATTGCCATTCATGATATTCGTACGGTACTTACCACCGATCCGTATGCCACACAGCTCTTCTTTCGTTTGGGGCTTTCGGAAGAGGAGCTTGATTTTAGCGCCACGGAAGATACGGCTGTTATTTCGCGGGAGGAATTTTTCGCTTCTCTGGTAAGTAGTATACCTAAGGATTCTGATATGTTAACAGCACGCGAATGTGTCTATGTGCTGTATGAAAAAGATACGGTATTTAGGGAAGTTCTTTTTGCAAAGGAGGTTCGTGAAAAGGAACTTATCGGAGCCGCAGAATGGGTTTCATCTATAAAAACACACGAAGAGACCGCAAGCCGCTGGTGGGAACGGGGGCGTCTTTCGCGTATGCCGCATTTAGGAGCCGCTCTTCTTTTTGGCTATACGTTCGTTCTCGATAAATACGCCCACGACATTAGTCCCGGCACGCAGGGAAACATTGTGGCAAACGGCTCGGCACATGGACAGGAATTAAAAGCGTTGGAAGAAATTCTTTCCCGCTCAGGCAATACAAACGTTATCATGGTGGGAGATCCCGGTGTAGGAAAAATGGCGATATTGGAAGAGCTTGTGCGTCATGCGGCGGAAGGCACTGTTCCGGCTTCCCTTCTGGAAAAACGTTTTGTGTCTATGGACGCATCTTCCTTAACGGCAAGCACTAAAGAAAAAGGACTTTTAGAGGAGCTTATTATTAAATTGATGAACGAAGCCACATCTGCCGGTAACGTTGTCCTTGTTATGGAGAATTTACCGGTATTTGTTGAATCGGCGTCCCATATGGGAGTGGATATTCTTTCTTTGATGGAGCCCTATCTTGAAGGATCTTCCCTTCAGGTAGTGGCGTTTACGGATCCGGATGCGTATCATCGCATACTCGAGCAAAATGTCGTTGTAACAAAGGTATTTTCAAAAGTAGATGTCAGAGAGCCTTCCACAGAGGCAACTACCTATATTTTGCAGGAAGTATCGGTAGATCTTGAAAAAAAGACAGGTATACTATTTACCTACCAAGCACTTGAGGCGGCATCTGAAATGGCTGATCGATATGTTACACAGGGCGTTATGCCGGAAAAAGCAATTGATCTTCTTGATCGTGCGGCCGCCAGTGTGGCACAAACGGGCAGACGCATCGTTCGCAAGGCAGATATAGGGGAAGCCGTGGAAAAGCAGACGCACATTCCCGTTGCTAATGCGGAAGGAGGGGAAGCTGAAAAACTTCTTCATATGGAGGCATTTCTTCACCAGCGTGTTATCGGGCAAGATATCGCTGTTACTGCGGTTGCGAATGCGCTTCGGCGTGCGCGCTCCGGACTGCATGCAGGAAAGCGTCCCATTGGTTCATTTCTCTTTTTGGGTCCTACGGGAGTGGGAAAAACGGAAACCGCAAAAGCTCTAGCGGAAGTATATTTTGGGGCGGATACGGCTATGACACGATTTGATATGTCCGAGTTTCAGGGCACTGACGGCATTGATAAGTTAATTGGTTCCTTTGTTACCAAGGAACCGGGAGTTCTTTCCAATGCACTTCGTACGAAACCTTTCAGTCTTTTATTATTTGATGAGCTTGAGAAATCGTCACAGGATGTTATCAATCTTTTTTTACAGATCCTGGAAGAAGGATCATTTACGGATGCGTTTGGAAAAAAAGTTTCAGCGCGCGATACTATCATCATAACAACGTCCAATGCGGGCAGTAATGTAATCTGGGATATGGTTCAGGCAGGTAAAGATCCGGCAGATTTGCAGAGTGAGGTAGTGAATACTGTTCGTACACAAGGTATTTTTGCTCCGGAAATCTTGAACCGGTTTGATGCCATTGTTGTGTATCATCCTCTTAAGCGTGAGCATTTATTAAAAATTGCCCATCTTCTTTTAATAGGCCTTCAAAAACGTCTTAAGAAACAAGATGTCGGACTTACTATTACGGAGCCGCTTATAGAGAAGATTGTGGAAATCGGATACGATCCGGTTATGGGCGCACGCCCCATGCGTCGTGCCATTACCGACAAGGTAGAGCAGATAATTGCACGGAAGCTTTTGGAAGGCGTATTAAAACGGGGAGACACCTTTACGTTTAGCGAGGAGGATATTATGGCGCTTAAATAGAAGAGCATTAAATTATGGAAAACAGCAATGTAAGACAAAACATAATAGGAATGTTCCTTCTTTTTTTGTGCTTTAGTTTTACGTTTTTTACTTTAAGTTTTTCGTTTGCTTCTGCTCAAGATATTACATCAGGATTAGTTGGGCATTGGAAGTTTGATGAAGGATCAGGAACGGTAGCAGGAGATTCAAGCGGGTTGGGCAATAACGGGACGCTTACGAATGGTCCTGTATGGGGGGTGGGGAAGGTAGGGGGTGCGTTAAGTTTTGATGGGAGCGATGATTACATAAACCTCAACACACTCAATGTATCTGGTAGCGCGTTAACACTATCCGCATGGATTCGAGGAGATACCTTTTTACCAAGCGATGCGCGTGTTATTTCAAAATCAATAGGAACTGCAGAACAAGATCATTATTGGATGCTCTCTATTATAGATAATGGAGGAATAAAACTTCGCTTTCGGTTAAAAACAAATGGTACTACAAACACGCTTATTGCATCTTCCGGTAATCTCTCACCAAACACCTGGTATCATGTCATAGCTCGCTATGACGGCTCCACTATGAAGCTGTATCTGAATGGAGCAGAAGTGGGAAGCACATCAAAAACAGGAACTCTGGATACTAGTAATATTGTTGGTGTAAACATTGCACGCAACCCTGATGGCTATGGGAAGTGGGACGGCCTCATTGATGACGTTCGTATCTACAATCGTGCACTTGCCCAAACAGATATCACCGCACTTTATAACTACACTGGTGTCTCTGATACGGAGGCTCCTTCAATGCCAACAAATCTTACCGCAACTGCGCAATCATCCACGCAGATTAATCTTTCTTGGAATGCAAGTATAGATAACGTAGGCGTAACGGGATACAAAATTTATCGCTGTTCAGGGAGTGGCTGTACTCCCATTACACAAATAACCCTTTCGACAAGCTTAGGGCAATTTACCCAAACATATTCTGATACGGGACTTTCTGCTAACACAACCTATCGCTATATGATTGCGGCTATTGATACCACCGGTAATGAATCACCCCAATCAACGATTATCCAAGCAACAACCCTTGCGCTAGACACGCAAGCCCCATCAACACCAACCGGTTTCTCTGCAACCGCGCAATCAGCAATACAAACCTTTCTGTCATGGAACGCCTCCTTTGACACCGGCGGATCCGGTCTCTCACACTACGAACTTTATCGTTGCCAAGGCACAAGCTGTACACCAACAACACTCGTTGCCTCTCCAACCGGCACCATCCATGCCGACAACAGCCTCACTCCCGAGACAACCTACCGTTACCGCGTGCGTTCAGTAGACGGTGCCGGTAATACATCAAACTATTCAAACATGCAAACCGCAACAACTCCCGAGAGTAATGATCCGACGACGTTGCCGCTTTTACGGCTTTCAGATTTTGTCTATGAAGGCGGGTTTAAGATGCCAAGTGGGCAGTACGGATCTGATGGTAATTCACTATTCTCTTATACAGATGGCGCGATGGCCTACGATTGGGACAATAATCGATTTTTTACATTTGGACATACTTATGGCGATTATATTGCACAAGTAAACAACCCAGGTCTCGGCTTAGCAACAAATCCCGCCTTACTCCCAACAGCAACAGTCCAGCAAAATTTCGCCGATGTACTTAATGGTGTTCCTATACCGGCCGCAATTGATACCATCGTTGGCATTGAATATGTTAACGGCACACTTATTGGTAACGCAATGAATTACTATGATGCGGGGCATACTGTCCCTGAATCTCTTTTTGTTATTGCTAATCCAGATAATTTAGCCACCACTCCTGTGCAAGGGTATTACAATTCTGGCTACGGTTCTCACACTGCAAACTGGACATCGCCAATTCCTGCCGAATGGCAACCAATACTCGGCGGCCATACGCACATCGCCGGAGGGTCAAGTGGTTGGCCGATTATTGGGCGGCTTTCTGTGGGGCCATCGTTGTTTACGTTCAATCCGTCAAATTTGCAAAGCATGACACGGTGGATGGATTTTAATCTTACCAACCCGATTCATTCAGATCTCTCGAATACAAGCCTTACGAATGACTTATGGACGCATCTCACTAAAGCAAGTTACGGTTTTATTGTCCCCGGGACACGTACCTATGCCGTGCTCGGGAACTCTGGCGGCCATAACAGCGGCATATGCTATAAATGTACTAACGATCAAGGAACAACGTATGGTGGGTATGGTTCATATGAAGCCGCCGACAACTATTGGTACTACTGGCTGTTTGACATGAGCGATATCATTAATGCAATTAATCCCTGGGATCCGCGACCATACGAGAGAGGTATTTTTCCAAAACCAATTAATACATCGAGTAATGAAATGGGGAATAGTAGCTTCGACCCAACAACAAACATGGTATACGCATATCTCCCGAGGATGTTGTCCGGACCGACACCGGGCGTTATTGCGTATTCATTTACCATAGGTGGTGGTTCGGGGGACACCACAGCTCCCACTGTCTCCCTCACACAACCAATCAATAGTGCAACGGTTTCCAACACGATCACTATCTTAGCAAGTGCCTTTGATAACATCGGAATCTCTGGCGTCCAATTTCTCCTCAATGGAGCCAATCTTGGAGCAGAAGACACCACCGCACCATACTCTATCACTTGGGACACCACCACGGTAACTAACGGCTCATACGCGCTCACCGCAGAGGCAACTGATCTTGTCGGGAATACAATGCTTTCGTTAAGTATTCCGGTTACCGTCAATAATTTAGCAGTACTTCCGTCTGCCTGCACCCCACTCCCCGCACCAAATAACACAGTAGTCAACGTCTCAACCGTCGCGCAACTCCGAAACGCGGTAGCAAACCTCAACTCAAACACCACCATCATGATTGCCTCCGGCACCTACAACCTCACCGACACGCTCTTCATTCCCCAAGGTATCTCAAACATTACCTTTCGTAGCACCACCGGTAACCGAAGCGACGTCATTATAGACGGCGGTACTATGACAAGTGGTCTCAACTTCGGTTTCTGGGGAGACAACATCTCAAACATTACCTTTGCCGACTTCACTATCAGAGATTTCACCGAACACGCATTCATTATGAACGGCAGAGTCGAAGCTCCCAAATGGCATAATGTTCGTATGATAGACATTGGTGATCAATTCATTAAGAACAATCCACTTATTGTTGGTACTGAAGGCGTTGATAACGGTATTGTAGAGTGTTCAATTATGGAATACTCTACATTTGCACCTGATACGTACACCAACGGCGTTGACGTGCACTCCGGTAAGAACTGGCTCATTAGAAACAATACGTTCCGTAATATCAGAACAATCACCGGCCTTGCCGGCCCTGCAATCCTTATGTGGAATACCTCGCAAAATACCATCACTGAAAATAATGTATTCTTAAATACCCACCGCGGTATTTCTTATGGTCTTATTGATCAATCTGGTCGTGCCGATCACTCTGGTGGTATAATTCGTAATAACTTCTTTTATCGATCAAGCAGTCAGTCGGGCGATGTTGGTATTCACGTAGCTGACTCACCGAATACTAAAGTACTCAACAATACCGTGATTCTTTCTGGTACATACCCTAATGCAATTGAATATCGCTATCCACAAACAACAGGTACTGAAGTGCGGTATAATTTAACTGATGCAAATATTACTGCTTTAAACGGTGCAACCGGAATAGTCTCCGGTAATGTCACCAATGCACAATCAAACTGGTTTGTTAATCCAGCCATAGGAAACTTACATCTTACAAGCTCTGCAACACTCGCTATTAATAATGCTCTTACGCATATAAATGTACCTACCGATTATGATGGTGATACAAGGCCACAAGGAATTATGGCCGATGTTGGGGCTGATGAATATACTGGCGCACTCCAATCCCTCATAGGCGACATCAACTCTGACGGTACCGTAAACTCTTTGGATTGGAGTATTATGTCTTCCCAATGGTTTACCTCAAATACACAATCGGATCTTAATACCGATGGTATTGTAAACTCCATAGACTTTAGTCTGATGAATGGGAATTGGGGGAGGGTACGATAGGATATACGAAGTACGTAATCATTATATCCTAAGAGAATATATGCATATATATCCACAGGTACGGAAGGTTATCATTTTTTATTAGAGTAATATTATGTACTATAAACCTATGAAACGATTTATGGTGTATATATTTGCGGTAATGCTTGCGGCACCACTCTTTATGCTTGCGGAACAGCCGAAGAATTATGCTGAAATGGCGTCCCTACTGGGATCTCTGCAGGAAATTGTCTCGAATCTTACAACACAAATTCAGAATACGTTGCCGCATACTCCCATAGCGGTGGCGGCTCCAAACGAAACAGATGTAACGGGGGACGGTGAAAATAACAAGGAAGATTGGGAGTTTTTACGGGATCGGTGGTTTAGCGGAGATCCTATCGCAGATATTAATGGAGATGGAATAGTAAATTCCGTTGATTTTGGTTTGCTTAATAAAAATTGGAATAAGAAAGTTCAATAGTGCTTTTTATGGGTAATTTTTTTATAAACAACATAGTTCGGTATGTTCTCATTGCAGTGAGTATGTTTTTGCCAATGTCGGTTTTTGCCGCAACTCTTTCTCTTTCTCCCGTATCGGGAACATATACTATAGGGGATGAATTTTCGGTGAATGTGTATCTTAATACGGAAAGCATAGATATTGCAGCCGTTGATCTTGAGCTGACCTATCCGGCTGATTTACTATCCGTTGTTGATAATAACTCTTCCCAAAACGGTGTTCAAATTATGCCAGGCTCTCTCATGCCGGAAGTCCCTCTTAACATTATAGAAAATAACAAAGTTCGTTTTGCACAATTAGCATATGCAGGACAGCCGTTTTCTAACAATGAACCACAATTATTCGCTACTATATCATTTCGTGCGATTGCTTCCGGAATAGCGCCTCTTACCATTCTCCATACTCTCGGTAATACGCGTGATAGTAATGTTGCGGTAAATGGAACGGATATTCTTTCCGGAGTTACAAACGCATCGTTTTCCATTCTGACATCTGACGGACAGTTGCTTACGTCTAGCCCTTCTTACTCCTTCACACGCGATCTTACCATAGGAAGCAGGGGAGAAGACGTACTCCAACTTCAAAAATTCCTAAATACAAATGGATTTACCGTATCAGTAACCGGTCCCGGTGCGCCCGGAAGTGAAACAGATTACTTCGGCTCTCTTACTAATGCCGCCGTCGCTCGTTTCCAGGAAGCATACACGACACAAATTCTTTTGCCGGTTGGCCTTAGTAAAGGAACGGGTTACTTCGGACCATCCACCCGAAAACAAATACACGCGCTTGTAGGGAGTGGAGGAGTTCCTCAACCTCAACAATCATCCAATTCTCTTCAACAGCAAATTCAGCAACTACAAGAGCAGGTAAATGCATTGCTTCAACAGTTGGGAATGGTGCAGTAATACTAAGGAGTTATATTAAAAAAGAAGGGGAACCTAAATTAGATTGCTATGTGTCTTAAAAAGTCTTTTATCGTATCAATTATAATCTTCGCGAGTCCCTTTCTTGCGTCAGCAGCAACACTATCTGTTTCTCCCGCAACGGGTTCTTTTACGGTTGGAGGTACGGTAACGGTTCAGGTTCAGGTTAATACAGAAGGAAGTACAGCTGATGGCGTTGATATACGATATTTAAATTTTAATCCCGCACTCCTTCAGGTAATTGACGAAAATACGGGCGTTGCAGGTGTTCAGATTGCACCGGGTTCGTTGATGCCAAATACGCCTACTAATATCGCCGATAATACCGCCGGTAGGATTTCTTTTTCCCAAGTTCCATCTGGCGGGGCGGTGTTTTCAAATTCCGCAAATCAAACACTCGCCACCGTTCGTTTTACTGTGGTAGGAGCTGGTACCGGTGCGCTTACATTTAATCACGTTCCAGGGGTTACGTCGGACTCGAATGTTGCATCTGGTGGATCAGATCTTTTAACATCGGTTACAAATGGAAGTTATACGTTTACCACTACTAACAGTCCGCCGTCCGTTTCGGCTATCTCAACAAATGTCGTGGATGTAGATCCGGGGACGGCGGGAATCCAATATTATGAAGGTACTACGGTTACATATTCCGGATCGGCATCCGATTCCAATGGGGATGCATTAACGTGGACATGGTTCTACACCATTAACGGAGGTTCGGAAATTCAATTTTCTACCGGCACGGGCGCCGTACAAGATGCGGTTTTTACCTACGGCGTGGGAACAGCAGGATCAACATATAATTGGATTTTACGTGTTACGGATGGAAAATCCTCTCCGGTGGAGAGCACGCTTTCTGTTGGGATAATCTCCGCTCCGGACACAACACCTCCTACTATATCAGCTATTACATCTTCGAACATAACCACTTCAGGAGCAGGTATTGCATGGACCACAAATGAGGCCGCGGACTCCCAAGTTGAATACGGTATTACTACCTCATATGGATCAGTATCTTCTCGCGGTTCTTCTCTTGTAACATCTCATAATGTCGTATTATCGGGACTTTCTCCCTCTACAACATACAACTATCGTGTGCTTTCTCGTGACGCGGCAGGGAATTTAGCCACTTCGCTTAATCGCACATTTACCACGCAGGCACTTCCTGATACAACACCTCCCAATACTGTTTCCGATTTTTCAGCGGGAAGTATTACTACAACATCCGCAACGGTAAGTTGGTCTGCTCCATTGGATCTGCCGGGCGGTGGTGCTGTTGCCGGTTACGATATTCGCTATTCAACATCTCCCATTACGGATCTTAATTTTGGATCTGCCACCGTTGTTACGGGAGAGCCGGCGCCTGCCTCTCCTGGAACAACTCAGACATATGTTATTGCGGGGCTTAATTCTTCCACGCGCTATTATGCCGTACTGCGTTCGCAAGATGCGCAGAGTAATGTATCGCTTGTTTCTAATAATGTGAATTTCATTACACTGGCACCCGCTGACACAACTCCGCCGTCTGCTCCTGGAGCATTGACAGCCATAGCCGCTTCCGTGTCACGTATTGATCTTGCGTGGAGTGCGTCATCCGATAATGTTGGTGTGACAGGGTATCGTGTAGAACGGTGCCAAGGGAGCGGTTGTTCCAGTTTTGTACAAATAGCTACGCCAATCGTAACAAACTATTCCGATACTGGTCTTTCTGCAAATACGACATATCGGTATCGGGTGCGAGCTGTCGATGCCGCAGGTAATATATCTGCATATTCAAATAGTGCTGAAGATATAACTATCGATACCATTGTTCCTAGTATCTCCATAACATCACCGGCAAGTAATGATACTGTTGCGGGCGTAATCCCTGTTTCAGCGAATGCGGTAGATAATGTGGGCATCGTTGGTGTTCAGTTTTTATTGGACGGTTCAAATATAGGGGCGGAAGATACCGTTTCACCATATGGTATTTCTTGGGATACGACGTTGACGAGCGACGGTTCTCATATTCTTACGGCACGAGCGCGTGATGCGGCGGGAAACATGACGATAAGCGGTGGTATAACCGTTGATATTCTTAATAACCCTCCACCACCATTCGATTTCTCGTTATCCAACGGAGGAGATAAAGGAGTAACCAGGGGAGGATCTATCACAAATACTATAACGGCAAATCTTGTATCAGGTACCACAAAATCAGTTTCGTTTTCTGTTTCAGGACTTCCTGCGGATACGACGGGTACTTTTGTGCCGACAAGTTGTGACCCGGGATGTTCTTCGATACTCACTATAACAGCTCTTCCAACTACTCCGATTGGTCCTAGTACCATAACGGTAACGGGTGTGGGAGATGGTAAAACGCGCACCACTACATTTCGGCTTGATGTACTACCTCCGCCAAGTAATAAGTTTAAAACCAATGATCGTGTAGCAGTCCAGTCTTCTTCGGGTAGTGGAGCGGATGTATATGATTCGGCAAGCTTGTCCTCTTCACGACTTATTAATCAGCCGGATGGCACGTTGGGAACTGTTGTCGGCGGTCCTCTTTATGCGGATAATCTTAATTGGTGGCAGGTTAATTATGATACTGCTGGCGGTATTGGCTCTGATACTGATGGGTGGAGTGCGGAAGATAATCTTACGATTGCTATTTTTGCCTCGGGGGCAAAACTGGCTCCTAGTGTGGAGGGTAATGTTGTTTCTGCAAGAGACTTTACAGTGGATATTATTCAACGCACAAGTAGTACGACATTGTTTACAATTACTGCTCAACCGGACGTGCAAAATGAAGTTCCTCTCTCAACTCTGGTCTCCAATCTTTTGGAGGGAACATATAATCTTCTTTTAAAAACCCCCGGATACCTTAGAAGGTTTGTTAAAGATGTTGTTATTTCTTCGGATAGCACTATTACCTTACCGCAACTTCGCGGAGGAGATTTAAATAATGACGGTATTATTAACTCGTTTGACTGGTCGTTTATGAATACGCGTTGGTTTGGATCGGATCTTGCCGCCGACTTAAATAGGGACGGCGTTGTAAATTCAATCGACTTTAGTTTTATGAATAGAAACTGGGGGTTAGTAGGCAATTAATATGCAAAAGATTACATTAATGAAGCGCAATATAGGACAAATAAGTATGGCAGTCATTGCTATTGCTGTATTTCCGTTTATTGCAGGTGCCGCAACATTATCCATAACACCTAGCTCCGGATCCTATACGGTGGACGATACATTTACGGCGACAATTTATCTTGATACAAACGGTATTGGTGTAGATGGTGTTGACTTTCGTTATCTTCGGTATGATCCCGCTCTGTTGGAGCTCGTTGATATTGATATGACACAGAGTGGTACGCAAATTACGGCGGGATCTCTTATGTCTAATACGGTACAAAATATAGCAGACACGCAGGCGGGCATCATTGATTTCTCACAACTAACGGCAGGGGGGTCCAAATTTACTAGTAGCGGTGCCGAAGTTCTTGCTACGGCAAAGTTTATTGTAAAAAATGCCGGCACGGCTTCCCTGTTTTTTAATTTTACTCCGGGAGTAAGTGATGACACGAACGTGGTTTCCAATGTGGTTGATGTTCTTACATCAGCTACCGGTGCTACTTATTCATTATCTGCGAAAAGCCAAAGTGGTGGATCGTCAAATGGAGGTGGAAGCGGTGGGGGTGGAGGCGGAAGCGGTGGATTTACGCCGGTGTTGCCGCCTGCGAATTTTATAGCATATGGCGGTCCGGACCAGGTTGTACTTACATGGAAAAATCCCACGGATGTCAGCTTTGTCCGTGTGCGCGTAATTCGTAACGAAAATGCTCCTCCAAGTTCAATTGATGACGGTACTATTATTTATGAGGGAACTGATGAAGAGTTTACCGATACCAATCTCATACCGGGGACGGCATATTATTATGCCATATACTCACTTGATTATGCGCTTCGCACTTCGGACATTCGTCATTCGGGAACCGGAGCTACGCGTCTTGGAGATCTTTCCGAAGATCAAATCATTAAAAAAATAACGGAAGAAAAAACAAAAAATGTAATAGTAGCGGCGCCATCAGGAAATACTTTTCAGTTTTCGTACCGCTTTACCCTTCCTTTGCAGTTAGATTCTGTTGGTGAAGAGGTTAAACAGCTTCAAATTTTTCTCAACAAGATTGGATTTACTATTACATCAACCGGTCCTGGATCTCCTGGTAATGAAACATCTTATTTCGGCGTACTTACGCGTGATGCGGTGGCGCGCTTTCAGGAGCGGTATCTTTCCGGTATACCCTCGGGGGATAGGGGTCTTGTTGGGCCGAGTACGCGCGCTAAGTTAAATGAGCTTGTCGAAGATCAAATATTAGTACCACTTCCACCGGTAATTTCTGCAGAAGGTTACTCCTTCACACGCGATCTTACTATAGGAAGCAGGGGAGAAGACGTACTCCAACTTCAAAAATTCCTAAATACAAATGGATTTACCGTATCAGTAACCGGTCCCGGTGCGCCCGGAAGTGAAACAGATTACTTCGGCTCTCTTACTAATGCCGCCGTCGCTCGTTTCCAGGAAGCATACACGACACAAATTCTTTTGCCGGTTGGCCTTAGTAAAGGAACGGGTTACTTCGGACCATCTACCCGAAAACAAATACATGCGCTTGTAGGGAGTGGAGGAGTTCCTCAACCTCAACAATCATCCAATTCTCTTCAACAGCAAATCGATCAGCTTAGAGCACAGGCGGAAGCGCTCTTAAAGCAGTTGGGAACAATAGAATAATTAAGAAATATAGGATTTTATCCACAGCACTGACTGCAAAGAGAATAGTCCTTATGGTAGAATACTAACATATACTTTTGTCAATTATTGTGTTGTATAAAAATACGGCATCTATCTAGAATTTATAAAAGGTCAGAGTTTTCTTTATTCATAATAAAAAACATATTACATGCTAGTACAAACATGGGGGGAAGTGCTTATTAGTTCAATGCAAACATTGTGGATTGGCGTTGTCGGTTTTGTGCCACGCCTCATTGTCGCCCTTATAATTTTCATTATTGGTTGGGTTATTGCCGTTGCTTTAGGGCGTCTTGTTATGCAGGTTATACGCGCGCTTAAAGTTGATATGGCGCTTGAAGGTTTGGGTGCCAAGGAGGTGGTAACACAAGCAGGATTCAAACTTGACTCCGGTGCTTTTGTGGGAGAATTGGTAAAATGGTTTTTTATCATCGTGTTCTTAATGGCATCGGTTGATGTGCTTGGACTTACCGAAGTTACAACGTTCCTTCGAGATATCGTACTTCTTTATATTCCAAACGTTATTGTAGCTTCTATTATCTTGGTAGCCGCCGCTTTACTTGCTGATGTATTACAGCGTGTTGTGCGCGGATCAGCGCAGGCGGCAGGTCTTCCGTCAGCTGCTTTTTTAGGGGGTGTTACGCGTTGGTCTATATGGGTGTTTGCCATTTTGGCGGCTCTTTATCAGCTTGGTGTTGCCGGTCCTTTTGTGCAGACATTGTTCACCGGTTTTATTGCTATGGTGGCGATAGGGGGCGGTCTCGCGTTTGGTCTTGGAGGCAAGGATGTCGCCGCGCAATTTCTTGAGCGGCTTCGAAGTGACATTACGCACAACAAAAAATAAACATCTTAGATTGTAAATGAAAAAAATCCCGACGCTACGCCGGGATTTTTTCTTGAAAAAGCCTGTAAATACGGTCCTTTTTCAGTTTAATGCATGAAAGGCATGATAATTCACGAAATGTGCGGCGAGCGTTGACTTATCTTACATCCTTCTATATACTGGAGAAACGCATGATACGATATATTATTATCACAAAAGTCGGAAAGGGATAGCTTGGGAACTCTTGTAGTGCCTAAGATGCCTCGTTTCCGGCGGGGTGATTTTTCTGAATGGAACGAACATTAACATTGAAATAAAAGACATGAAGCAAGTAATGAATTTGTTTATGCTTTGTTTTATTCAAAGATAATTTTGCCAACGAAATTATCAGTTTAAAAGTATCGCTTTTATTTTTAAACACGAGTTAAGCAAAGTATAAATAAGGTGGACACATACAAGTTTTTTAATGATGTCCATAAGGGCGTATGGTGAATGCCTTGACTTTGAGAGACGATGAAGGACGTAGTGTGGCTGCGATAAGCCTCGGGGAGCTGCCTAGCAAGCTTTGATCCGGGGATCTCCGAATGGGGAAACCCATCTCGGGTAATGCCGAGATACTCTATGAATGTTCATAGAGAGTAAACCCAGGGAAGTGAAACATCTCAGTACCTGGAGGAAAAGAGAACAATTGTTATTCCCTTAGTAGCGGCGAGCGAAAAGGGAAAAGCCCAAACCGGTCAATTATTCGTAATTTACCGGGGTTGTAAGGGAGTATCGTTTATTCAGTTAAAGGGAGGTAAGTAAGATAGTATTTATAGTGGAAGGAGGCTGGGAAGCCCCACCATAGAGGGTAATAGTCCCGTACGCGAAATAAATACTACACTCCTTGATGCTCTTCTTGAGTACTTCGACAAAAGGTTGCGTCGGGGGAATCTGGCGGAACTAACCGCTAAGGCTAAATACTCTCAAAGATCGATAGTGAACTAGTACCGTGAGGGAAAGGTGAAAAGTAGCCCGGTGAGGGCAGTGAAATAGTACCTGAAACCATACGCTTACAAGGAATCGGAGCCTTGGTATCTTCGGATACCGGGTGACGGTGTGCCTATTGAAGAATGAGCCAACGAGTTATTGTGTATCCTTTGTCTAAGGGCTTACGGTCCGGAGGCGCAGGGAAACCAAGTGTTAATAGCGCGCATGCCCTAATGCAAATTAGGGCGAGGGTACATGATAGACCCGAAGCTAGGTGAGCTTGCCATGGCCAGGGTGAACCTTAGGTAAAACTAAGAGGAGGCCCGAACCGGTTGGTGGTGCAAAACCATCGGATGAGCTGTGGTAAGGAGTGAAAAGCTAATCGAACCTAGTAATAGCTGGTTCTCTCCGAAATAGCTTTAGGGCTAGCGCTTCATATTACGCGGGGGTAGAGCTACTGGATGGGGTGCAAAGGGCGCAAGCTCGGCTCTCCAATCAAACTCCGAATACCGCGTGTTAAAAGTATGAAGTAGTCAGACTGTGGGGGCTAAGCTCCACTGGTCGAAAGGGAAACAGCCCAGATCGCCATCTAAGGTCCCTAAGTGTATGTTAAGTGTTACAAGGAAGTAAGGCCTCATAAACAGCGAGGAGGTTGGCTTAGAAGCAGCCATCCTTTAAAGAGTGCGTAATAGCCCACTCGTCGAGAGTCCTTGCGCCGAAAATAATCGGGGCTAAACATACCACCGAAGGTGCGAACACGTGAGCTTCATGGAAGAAGTAACATAGAACTCTAATTGCGAGTAGCTCAATGGTAGAGCATCCGACCAATGTTGGTTTGGAGATTGAAGGTTTAAATCCTTCCTCGCAAGTTTTTTCAGGGAAGCATAGTAATGTTTCCCTCTTCCATGAAGCTCATGTGTGGTAGGAGAGCGTTTCGTTCGCAATGAAGCCGTATCCGTGAGGGGCGGTGGAGCGTACGGAAGTGAGAATGTTGGCACAAGTAACCACAATGGAGGTGAGATTCCTCCACACCGAAAGCCCAAGGTTTCCTTGGCAATGGAGATCAGCCAAGGGTGAGGCGGGCCTTAGGCGATGGCGAAAGCCGGAGCTGATGGACAGACGGTTAATATTCCGTCCCTTTGTATAGATGCGATGGAGTGACGGGGAGGCGTACATACTGCGTGTTATTGGATTCGCGTTCATTGCGCGGAGGTGTTCCTTAGGTAAATCCGGGGAACGTCCTGATGCAAATCGGGAAAACCAATGCGTTGTGAAAATTCTTCCTCTCGGGGAAGGAAATAGTATGGAGAGCTCCTCCAGGAAAACCTTCTAAGCTTAATCTATATAAAACCGTACCAAAACCAACACAGGTGGGCAGGGCGAGAAGCCTAAGGTGAACGGGTGATTCCTCCCTAAGGAACTCGGCAAAAAAGCGACCGTAACTTAGGAATAAGGTCTGCCGTGGATAAAACCATGGCCGCAGCTAAAGTCTTCCTGGCGACTGTTTACCAAAAACACAGCTCCCTGCGAACTCGTAAGAGGATGTATAGGGGGTGACACCTGACCAATGCGGGAAGGTTAACGGAGGATGTCATGGGGGTTCGCCCTTATGGCTGGTGCCCGAAGCCCCCGTCAATGTCGGCCGTAACTATAACGGTCCTAAGGTGAATTGCTTGCCTTAGTAAAATCTAGCCATATGCTGGGACATCTGTGGATAAAATCTTCAAGAATCCAGTGCTACTATGGCAATATACGACCATAGAATATAATGTATATGCCAAGTGAAAATGCATCTGGTGCAGACAATCAGCAGGAAAGGTTAGGAACGGCTTATTGGATAAGTGGATTTACTGACGGAGAAGGTTGCTTCTCTGTCGCGCTTATCAAAAATTCAACGACACGATATGGAAAGCAAATTTTTCCGGAATTCGTTGTTACACAAAGCAGTAAAAGCTTACAATCCTTACAGGATATTCAAAATTATTTTGGATGTGGCAGTATTATATTGAATAAACGATATGATAACCATAATGAGCATTTATATCGCTATTGCGTAAGATCAATCGTTGAATTGGATAAAGTAATTATTCCATTCTTTGAGCAATACCCATTACGAACATACAAGAAAAATGATTTCGTTATTTTTAAGGAAGTCATTAGATGTATGAGAAACAAAGAACATCTGCAAAAGGCAGGATGGGAAAAAATTGTGAAGGATATTAGTTTAATGAATCGGAAGAAAAAACGTTCCTAGAATCCTCAGAGACTATACGCTAGACTTTGCATTCTAATATGCATTGAAGATATAGTCCGACCTCTATGGCGACATAGAGAGCATGTCAGAAATGGACATGCCTCCTACTAAATAGTAGGAAGTAACAATTGTGAGCGCAATTCCTTGTCGGGTAAGTTCCGACGCGCACGAAAGGTGTAACGACTGGGAAACTGTCTCGGGGAGGAGCCCGGTGAAAATGCAATACCGGTGAAGATGCCGGTTACCTGCTGCGGGACGAAAAGACCCCA
>PFEF01000005.1:171110-184965 GCA_002793915.1 Candidatus Ryanbacteria bacterium CG10_big_fil_rev_8_21_14_0_10_43_42
AGCATAGGTGGGAGGCTTTGAAGCTTTGCTCTCGGGCAAGGTGGAGCCGTCAGTGAAATACCACCCTTATATGGTTTATGCTCTAACCTACCCAAAACACGGTGGGAACAGTGCCTGGTGGGTAGTTTGCGTGGGGCGCGATCCTCCAAAAAAGTAACGGAGGAGTCTATTAAGGTCGGCTAGGCGCGGATGGAAATCGCGCTGGTAGGGCAATGCCATAAGCCGGCTTAACTGCAAGGGGGACATCCCGAGCAGATGCGAAAGCAGAGCATAGTGATCCGATGTCTCGTTTTAGAAACAAGGCAGAGCTCAACGGATAAAAGCTACTCTGGGGATAACAGGCTAGTCGGATCCGAGAGTCCATATCGACGATCCGGTTCGGCACCTCGATGTCGGCTCGTCCTATCCTGGGGGTGGAGAAGCTCCCAAGGGTTTGGCTGTTCGCCAATTAAAAGGGCACGCGAGCTGGGTTCAGACCGTAAAGTAGCTTTTGGCTACTGATATATATCTTTTAGCTAAAGGATATTTTACGATCTGAATCCGTTCGCACGCTAAACATCATATCCAAAGTGTCTTTTCGAACCAAAAATTTAAAGAAAGAAATCAATCATATCACGGCGGTCTTTCTTCTCATGTAATGGGGAGGAAAGAAAAAGTTAGCTATATCGGCAAAACCCCACTCACTACGGAAGGGTAATACCGAGGGAAGTCTGATAGTATCAGATCCCGTAGAGACTAGACGCTAACCTTCGCGAAGAAGCGAAGAAGATATAGTCCAATGCATGCAGTAATGTGTGATATCATGCGTGAGACAGGTTGGTCTCCTATCTGTAGCAGGCGTGAGGTTCTTGAGGAGAGTCGTCCCTAGTACGAGAGGACCGGGATGAACTGACCTCTGGTCTACCAGCTGTTCTGCCAAGAGCATCGCTGGGTAGCTAAGTCGGGAACGGATAACCGCTGAAAGCATCTAAGCGGGAAGCCGACTCCAAGATTAGGAACCATGGATCCCTCGAAGACTACGAGGTTGATAGGCTCTAGGTGGAAGTATGGCAACATATTGAGCCGAGGAGTACTAATAGATTCTACGACATCATTAAAAAACTTGATTTGTTTTCATCTTCTTTATGTCTTTGTAATAAGAGAGAACCGTGTGTTCTCTCATCTGGTGGTTTAACGCCATGGATCTACCTCTTCCCATTCCGAACAGAGTCGTAAAACGTGGTAGTGGCGATGATACTGTCCCCCTTGCGGGGGCGGGAAAGTAGCTAACCGCCAGTTGAGAGAACATAGGATGAAGATATATAGGTCGGTTATCCGGCTATTTTTTATACCTACTTTCACCTTTCTCCATACTCCTTTATACTAGTCTTATGGAGCTTTCCTGGCGTACAAAAAAACAGCTTTCCTTTATGGGCATTTTTATGGTTGTTATATTGTTGGCGAGCGGGTTACTGCTTTATAAGACAATTGCTCCCGCTTCTTGCACGGACGGTAAACTGAATCAGGACGAAGAAGGTGTGGATTGTGGCGGAGTGTCGTGTACGCCGTGTATAACGGCGGCAGCACGGGATGTTACGGTGTTATGGACTCGGTTTTTTGAAGTGCGTCCGGGATTGTACGATGTCGCGGCTCTCGTGGAAAACAGTAATCAGGAAGTGGGCGCACGGGCTGTACCATATTCATTTGAGCTTACGGATGAGCGCGGGCTTCGGATTATGCGAGTTAAGGGAGATGCGTATATTCTCCCAAACGAGAGATTTTTAGTTTTTGCATCTAACCTTGAGACCGGTATCCGTACACCCATACGTATGGCGTTTGAAATGGATGATCCCGTTTGGGAAGTGATTCCTGAGCAGGATCTTCCGCTTACTATCGTGCGCCGCGAGCGTATGTTCGATGAAGACAGACCGCGGCTTATTGTAACGCTAGCAAATAATACATTTAAGGATATTAACAGTGTCGATGTATCGGTTGTTATTTCCGATAGTGAGAATAATGCTGTTGGAACGGCTGTTTCTCATATAGATATTGTTCCTGATTCATCAACTGCGGATGCTCTTTTTATATGGCCACGTCCGTTTGCGCGCACGCCCGTTGATATAGAAATTTTTGTGCGCCAAAATCCGTGGAAACTCTAAAAATTATCTCCCTTACATGCAAAATCTTATACGCACCATGCGGCGGTTTGATTGGGTTCTGATTGGGGCTCTTATTCCGCTTTTTATCTGGAGTTTGCTTACGCTTAAGGCTGTAGGAATGGCAAATGACTACTTTTTTACGCGCCAGATTATTTGGATCGGTGTTGGCTTTTTTGTCATGTTTGTAATGGCGTCCATAAATTGGCGGATACTGGCAAATAGCGGCGTAATCCTCACGCTCTACGGCATTATTTTGGTATTCTTAGGAGTATTGTTGTTGGGCGGAACACAAGTAAAAGGTGCTGTAAGTTGGTTTGATTTTTATATAGCTTCTTTTCAGCCCGCAGAGATTGTTAAGCTCGTGCTTATTCTTATTATCGCCAAGTATTTTTCTCGCCGGCATATCGATATGGCGCGGTTTCGGCATATACTGATATCAGGACTTTACGCCTTTATTCCTATAGCCCTTATTCTCCTTCAGCCCGATTTGGGATCGGCCGCCATTATTTTTTCCATATGGCTGGGAGTAACGCTAGTGGCAGGTATTCGTATGAGGCATATGGCGATACTTGCGATAGCGGGTATTGTAATTGCCGGTGCCGGATGGGTATTTTTTCTTGAACCCTATCAGCAAGCGCGTGTTACGAGTTTTTTAAATCCGGCGGCCGATCCGCGTGGTGCCGGCTATAACGCTATTCAATCTATGATAGCGGTAGGATCTGGGCAGTTGCTAGGAAAGGGAGTGGGGTATGGATCACAAAGCCGCTTGCAATTTTTGCCGGAATCGCATACCGATTTTATATTTGCCGCATTTGCGGAAGAATGGGGGTTCGTGGGTGTGCTCCTCTTATTCATATTTTTGGGAATTATTATTTGGCGTATTTTGGCAATCGGGGCGCTTTCGTCAAGCAATTTTACAAAATTATTTTCCGTAGGCGTTTCTATCATGATTGTGGTTCAAATTACCATTCACGCGGGCATGAATATGGGTCTTTTACCGGTTACCGGTATTACATTTCCCTTTATGAGTTATGGCGGATCCAGTTTGATAATGTTTTTTGCGGCATTGGGTATTTTACAGAATATTTATACCGAGGGACGCGCGTATAGTCATTATGAAATCGAAAGCACATAGTATGCAATTTCCAGATATATCGTGTGTGGCATATCTTTATGTATGCGGAGAAATGCGCTAAACTAACGTCAGTACATATAAAAGGAGGCATCGCATGATACGAACACTGGTTTTGGGACTTTGTTTTGTGTTTAACCTTACCTCTATAGCATGCGCTGATCAATCATTTGCTTATTTGCCAAAAGGGTCCGAACAACAATGGCGGCGTATTGTAAAATCGCTTCCCAACAAGTTTAAAGCATGTCGCCCGTATGAATACGATACCTATGATAATACATTATCCCAAAAAACGGTGGTGAGAAATATCCATTGCCAAACGGGAATATCAATTATTTTACGCGGCAAATATATTCTCGTTCCCTGGCACGTACTCCGGGTAAAAAAGGAATCGATAGAACGTTATCTTAGGCGGTGGAAGGTTTCATTTACTAATGTACGGTTTGGTTCATCAAAGGAGGTATGGACATTGGTTTTGGGAAGCGGAAAAAGTATTAAGCATGGGGCGTTTACGTTGTTGTTCGAGGATGTTTTAACAGATAGTGCTCTTTTGCATATTACCGATCCACTTCCCGGTTCTGATATATTGTCGGTACCTATTACTCGCGTTTCTCCCGGAGACTCCGAAACGTTTTATCTTCCCGGAATGGCGGCAGGATGCGAGCTCCGTACTCATGTGCGAACGGGAAAACGAAATTACATTGAGGTGGACAACTATATAGTACGAGGGATGTATTTTGGGGCAAATATTTCGGTTGAACAAGGCGATAGCGGCGTTCCTTTGTTTGTATATCGGAATAAAAAATTTTATCTTGTGGGTATGGCACTGGGTAAAAAGTGGCATATCAGTTGGTACGGCGATGTATATAATATTGGACGCAAGATAAAAGGTCAGATAGGAACTTCCATCTTGCGTTAAAAATAAATAAGCTCTTAAAGAGAGATGTGCGGGAATAATAATTCCCGTTTTTTTATACATTCTTGACTTTTTTATATGCGTACGTATAATCGAATTAGCACTCTCATAGTTTGAGTGCTAATTAGAAGGGTAAAAGCATTATTAGTCAATAAATATAATATGAATCTACAACCTACGGAAGACCGTATTATTGTGGAAGTGCTTCCGCGCGAAACAAAAACAGCGTCCGGGCTTTATCTTCCCGATACGGCAAAAGATGAAGAAACACTCCGCGGCACTGTTATTGCGGTGGGGGAGGGTCGTAAAAATGATGCCGGAACAGTAATTCCTTTGGTGCGTAAAGTGGGAGAGATGGTTTTATTTACAAAATCGTTTAACTCAAATCAAGTAAAGGAGGGGGAAAAGGAATACGTCGTTATTCGTGAAGGCGATATTATCGCTGTAATCAAGTAGGTGATAGGGTTTATGTTGTTTTTCGGGACATGCGTGTTTCCGGCTATCTAATACCTAATATCTAATATTAAGAAATATGGCTAAACAAATAATTTTTAATGAAGAGGCGCGTCACGCGCTTAAGCGGGGTGTGGATACTCTTGCTGATGCCGTAAAAATTACTCTGGGTCCCAAAGGGCGGAATGTTGTTCTTGATAAGGGGTATGGTGCGCCTACCATTACCAATGATGGCGTTACTATTGCAAAAGAAATAGAGTTGGAAGACAGAATAGAAAATATGGGTGCGGAAATTATAAAAGAAGTTGCTACTAAAACAAACGATGTTGCAGGAGACGGTACAACAACAGCAACGCTTCTTGCGCAATCAATCATAACCGAAGGTCTTCAGAATATAACGGCGGGTGCATCCCCGGTGGGTATACGTCGCGGTATAGAGAAAGCCGCCGAAGCAATTGTGCAGAAAATAAAAAAACTCGCAACACCAATCTCCACCGACAAAAAGGATGACATTATGCAGGTCGCTACAATTTCTGCAAAAGATAAACATATAGGGATCAAAATAGCGGAAGTTATTATGGAAGTGGGAAAAGATGGCGTAGTGACGGTTGAGCAATCTCAAGCATTTGGTGTGGAGCATGAGATTGTAGGTGGTATGCAGTTTGATCGCGGATATGTATCTCCCTACATGCTCACCAATACGGATCGCATGGAGGCATCCTACGAAAATCCTCACATTCTTATAACGGATGGCAAGATTTCTTCTATGCAGGACATTTTGCCGTTCTTGGAAAAAATGGCAAAGGCCGGTATGAAAGATCTTGTTATTATCGCGGATGATCTGGAGGGAGAAGCTCTTGCTACGCTGGTAGTGAATAAATTACGCGGCGCGTTTAATACTCTTGCAGTAAAAGCGCCCGGCTATGGGGATCGTAAAAAAGATACCTTACAGGATATTGCTGTTGTTACCGGAGCTACTGTTGTTTCTAGTGATACGGGGCTTAAGCTAGAGAACGCTGAATTAGATGTGTTGGGAAGCGCAAAGAGGGTTGTTTCTACAAAAGATAGCACAACTATCATAGACGGTAAGGGAGAGAAAGCGGATCTTGATAAGCGTATCACGGAAATAAAAATGCAGGCGGAACATACGACATCCGATTATGATAAGGAAAAATTGCATGAACGCGTGGCGAAACTTTCCGGCGGAGTTGCCGTTATTCGTGTGGGAGCGGCCACCGAAGTGGAGCAAAAAGAAAAACAGCATCGTATTGAAGACGCCGTGTCTGCTACAAAAGCGGCAATTGAGGAGGGAATTGTGCCGGGAGGAGGAGTGGCACTCATTCGTTGTATTCCCGAACTTCATGATCTGAAGGGAGAAAATAAAGATGAAGATATCGGTATTGATATCGTTAAGCGCGCCATCAGAAAACCGCTTATGCAAATTGCCGAAAATGCGGGTGATTCCGGTGAAGTTGTAGTGCGTGAAGTTGAAAAAGAAAGAGGAAACGTGGGCTACAATGCCGCTACGGGAAGATATGAAGATTTAGTTGCAGTCGGTATCATAGATCCGGCAAAGGTAACTCGAAGTGCGGTGCAAAATGCCGCATCCGCCGCAGCTATGCTTCTTACTACGGAAGTGGTAGTGGCGGAACTGCCTAAGAAAGACGAGCCCGCAATGCCCGCCGGAGGCGGTATGGGAGGCGGCATGGGAATGATGTAAGCGGAGTATAGATTTTCAGTTGATAAAATGACAGAAGAAAAAAGAACCTCGAAATAATTCTAGGTTCTTTTTTCTTGAAATTTTTTGTATATAGGCATAATATAAGCATATAAAAACTAGCATAAAAAAATGAATATTGGTCTTATTGTCATTATAGTTTTGGGAGTTGTAGTGCTTTGGGTTATCATTGCTTATAATGGTCTGGTGCGGCTCCGTAATCGTGCAAAAGAGGCATTTTCTGATATAGAAGTACAGTTAAAGCGTCGATTTGATCTTATCCCGAATTTGGTGGAAACCGTAAAAGGATATGCGGCACACGAGTCGGGTGTGTTTGAAAAAGTAACGGAAGCCCGCGCTCGGGTGGCGCAGGGCGGAACGGTTGCTGAACGGGCCGAATCAGAAAATATGCTTTCCGGCACGTTAAAGACATTATTCGCCGTTTCCGAAAATTATCCGGATTTAAAGGCGAATGCGAATTTCTTAGAGCTCCAGCGCGAACTTTCCGACACCGAAGATAAAATTCAGGCATCTCGCCGATTTTACAACACCAATGTGCGGGACCTAAACACCCGCATCGAAACATTTCCTACCAATCTTCTTGCCGCCCCATTCGGATTTACCAAAATGGAATTCTTTGAAGTGGAACGCGCAGAAGAAAAGGAGCCGGTTAAGGTTGATTTTTAGATTTAATCACCAAAAGTATAAATTTGAAATTACCGGATGGCTACCCTTTATACGCATCAATCATCTAATATTCGAAAAACATGGCTTTTGTTCACCGTGTTTTTTATCGTGGTGATTGCGCTCGGATGGGTGTTTACGGAGGCGTATGGCGATCCATCCATTCTGATTATCGCGGTGGTATTCAGCATAATGATGAGCATTGCCAGCTTTTGGTATTCGGATACTATTATTCTTCGCATGACGCATGCACGTCCCGTCACTAAAGAGTCTGCGCGAGAACTGTATAATATTGTTGAAAATCTTAGTATAACGGCAGGTCTCCCCGTGCCAAAAATTTATATTATAGATGAACCCGCTCCCAATGCGTTTGCCACAGGGCGGAATGCGGAACGGGCGGTAGTAGCGGTAACAACGGGCCTTCTCGACAAACTTGACAGATCGGAATTAGAAGGCGTGCTTGCGCATGAACTGTCCCACATTGGAAACCGCGACATGCTGGTGTCTACCGTTTCCGTTATTCTTGTAGGATTTATAGCGCTTATCTCCGATTTCTTCTTACGCTCTATGTTTTGGCGTAACATCGGCGGGGGAGACCGTGATCGCGGGCAGGCAGGAGTCATTCTTATGCTTGCCGGTATTGTTCTTGCAATCCTCTCACCTATAATAGCCTCTTTAATGCAACTTGCCATTTCGCGCAAGCGAGAGTTTTTAGCGGATGCATCGGGGGCGCTTCTGACGCGTTATCCGGACGGCCTTGCCCGCGCGTTAGAGAAGATCTCTCGCGACAATACGCCGCTTAAAGCGTCTAATAACGCGCTCAACCATCTTTGGCTCGCCGATCCGGAGAAAAAGCGCGGCCGGCATTGGTTCGCGAGCCTCTTTATGACGCACCCGCCGATTGAAGAACGCATCCGCCGCCTCCGACTTCACGAGGTTAAACCTCGTGAAAAGAATCAATAAAAACATCATCCCTATCAAGGTTTGATTTTGTACTTACCCAATCGTTGAGTGATGCTGTGTACTCATCGGGAGTAGAAAAAACTTCTCGTATTTGCTCCATTGCTAATAGGGAAGGAAAGTTCTTTTTCCCCATATAGTCCATGTAACTTGACCATTTATAGGATGATAGAAATGTAAGATTATCCTTTTGCTTGTTTTTTGATGCAAGGTCAAGGGGATTGAGGTGAATATAATGAGGTAAATAATAGAGATATTCGTTATTAGTCACATGAACAGCTTTGAATGTTCCTTGAAAAAGAGATCCTACGCGTTTATATTTTTTATTGAAAAACATTGAATATCCCGTCCCTAGTTTTTGCATAAATACGGATATGCCGTTATCGGCAACTTGACTTAAGAGAATGTGGAAGTGGTTTGGCATAAGACAAAAAGCATATATATTAACAAGAGAGGACTCTTTTTCACGAGGTTTAACCTCATGAAGTTGAAAAGAAGATTTCTTGTATCTATAATTCTCGGCACTTTCCGGTCTATTTAATTCGTGAAGATGATATATAAATCTAAAATAATCTCCCTTATCTTGAAATATGACTCTTTTCTCAACACCCCTGTTGTAAATATGATAAAATTCTCCATTTGCAAATATAGGTCTTTTCATGAGATAATGATACCATATTTTTCATGAGGTTAAACCTCGTGAAGCCTAAAGATGGAAAAAGGAAGGGTGCGTGAGTGGTTGAAACGACACGCTTGGAAAGCGTGCATACCGTAACAGGTATCGGGGGTTCGAATCCCCCCCCTTCCGCCACATCGTGCTAGCACAAGGAGTTTTCGGATTGATGTATTAAAAATGCTTAAAAAAGCCTTACATGGTTTGGCCTTCAAAGGTTCCAAGCCCGAGGTAGTCCGCCAATTAGGATTTGTAAATAAACGAAAAGCCTCGAGGTACATAAAACACGGCGGAGATAAGTTCCGTTTGAGTTAGTTTAAGAATAATACTGCAGGAAAGTTCGATAAGCTTCCAATTTGAGTAATGTTCGAATTTACACTGTCATATAAGCAAAAACTTTTTTGTTTTCGTAGGTATGATATAATAATGCGTATATGTACCGCGTTTTACAAAGAGGGGGCATGGCTCTTGTTGTCGTTAGTCTGGCATTTTCTGCTCATGCCCAGAAAGTTATTCTTCCTGATCCGGGTCTTACGCCGGAAAGCCCATTTTACTTTTTAGATCTATGGGAAGAAAAAGTTCGTTTTCTCTTTTCACCGCGTGACTCTGTTCGTCTTGAGCATAGACAGCGTTCCACCGAGGAGCGGCTCGCCGAAGCAGATATGCTTGCCGGTACCAGTATTGTTGGCGTGCGGCGTGCTCTGGAACATTTTGAGAAAGAAATTGTACAATTTTACGCTCAAGCAGAGCGGTTGGGAATAAGTTCACATGATCAGATGCTTGAACGCGCGAACGGATATCTTTCCGTGCTTGATGGTATATCTGAACACACACCTCCAGAAGAGAAAGAATTTATAGAGCTTACGAAGATATTTTTAATAGACACACAGATAGATTCTTTACGCTTGTTCGCCAGAAGTGGATCGGTTGAGCGTACATTTGAAATTATTGCCGCTAATATCGAAAATCGTTTTGAGCGCATTAAGGATGTCGCCATCGACGAGGAAAACAACAACGAAGCTTTTAAGGAATATGATCGCTACATTCAGTTTAGTATCGTACTTCTCGAAACATACGACAGTGAACGCGTCGGTACCGAAAGAACACGTACTTATTTGGAACGTATAACCGGTAGTCATGAACGAGTACTTACCGATTTCATATTACCGCGCATCACGCACACGGCAATCGATAACTATGAAATAGCACTGAATGCCGTTCGGAAACTCCACGGACGGATTCCCATTGTTGTGCCGAGAAACTTTGTCTCACATACCGAATCACCGTTTTCCGATGATAATACTTCAAGTATCGATAATAACGATAAATCATTCCCGCCGCTTCCGTTGCCGCCCGCCCCGCCCGCTTCATTTGAATAATGTAAACGGAATGCGTATACTAAACATCATCTCTGGTGCCGGAATTCTTATCAGGAGATATATTATAAGAATAAAAGAACTAACCATATGAATAATTTAGAAATGTCAAAAGGGTTTGGGGCCGCCGGTATTCTTGTTATTGTTGGTATTATTATTATCGTTGGCGGACTTCTTTATTCGGGCGCATTACGACAGGAGGCCGATCTGCGGGAAGATGATACGTCTCTGTCTTCGGAGTCGGAAAATGAATCCATGATGAACGATGAGAATAATGAAAATATGGTAATGCCGGAAATTGGTACGGAAGATGAGATGATGAGTGACGAAGGTTCTATGATGGAAGAAGGCGACAACGCTCTTGTTACGGTAGATATTACGGGTAAGAACTTTGAATTTTCTCAAAAAGAAATTCGCGTGAAAAAGGGAGATCGCGTGCGTATCAATTTTACAAGCACCGATGGCTTTCATGATTGGGTGGTGGATGAATTTAATGCCGTCACCACACGTGTAAGCACGGGAGACAGTACGTTTGTTGAGTTTGTGGCGGATACGGCGGGGACATTCGAGTATTATTGCAGTGTGGGAAATCATCGCAGTCTTGGCATGAAGGGTTCCTTAATAGTGGAATAAATATTCCGGATATTAGCTTTATTACATATGACATATAAATCAATAGGAGGAACGGTTCTGGTATTACTCATCATTCTTGGCGGCGTTTGGTGGTTTTTTGGCTATGATCGCGGGGACAGCACGCCCGCATTTACATCGGTTGCAACGGGTATTCATCATATCGGCAATAATCAGCACATCATCGAAGGAATGGTTACGCTACCAAATCCGTGTCATGAACTTTCCGCGAATGTAGAAATCCGCGAGTCATTTCCGGAACAGGTTTTGCTTCGTTTCGATTCCCGGCAAACAGCCGACGTATGTGTGGAAACAGCCTATGAAGAATCGTTCCGCGTAACGTTTATTGCCAGTCCGGAAGCCGTAATAGAAGCCACTTTAAACGGCGAGCCACTTGCACTTACTCTCGAGACACGCTCTTTTGTAACGGCACCGTTAACAGAAGAATTTACCCTGGCATTTGATGAAGAAAAACGGGTGGATGACCTTCCTATTCGTTTTCTTCGTATAGAGGAAGAAAATCGTTGTCCGGCGGATGCGGAATGTATTCAGGCGGGGCGAGTGGTGCTTATGTTTGCGGTTGCGGAG
The DNA here is from genome assembly GCA_002793915.1 of Candidatus Ryanbacteria bacterium CG10_big_fil_rev_8_21_14_0_10_43_42. Lineage (NCBI taxonomy): Bacteria > Candidatus Ryaniibacteriota > Candidatus Ryanbacteria bacterium CG10_big_fil_rev_8_21_14_0_10_43_42. Next base: position 182,378 of record PFEF01000005.1, read on the forward strand.
GAAGAAATTACTCTTGCACTTCCGGGGGGTGAGCAAATACCCAATGCCGCGGTTGTAGGAAGTTATCTTATAACTCTGACAGTAGTTAATCCTACGCCCGTTCTTGAAGAACAGTTTTCCGACGATCAATATACGGCAACTCTCCGGGTAGAACTTATAGACACAAAGGGATAGTGCAACATTACACCACAAAAGCAAAACACGCGCCAGGTTGACGCGTGTTTTGCTTTTTGCTTGAGTGGACTGACAACAGGTTTAAGAATTCGTGTATGGATGCTAGACCCCGTCCTGATTTATCAGGAGTTTCCCCCTCGGTTTAGCATCCATACACGGATTTTTAGATAGTTTTCCGACACCAATGGCATGCTTCTTATTGAGTATTGCAATATACATTTATTACACATCAGTACGGTAATTTGTACAATGTATAAATCAATTATCCACATGTTGACAATGTGGGAGGGAAGCCTATACTGAACGTATAGTTAAATAAAAAATCTCTCGTTGGGGAAACCGGGGGACACATGCATAACATTATGCCGTGTTTCTCCAACAAACAAATTAAACAGATTTTCCAAAAGCCGTTTTCGGTAGTTTCCGAACGCGGTTTTTTTCTGCGCGTTAACAAATAAAAAATATAACCAGGCACGGACTCTTCCTTGCTTAAAAGCGGAGGTTCGGTGCGTGGCTATATCTCATACATTATCCGCGGGTAAAACCGCAGGCGGTGTAGCATATGGTCAGAAAAGGTCGAAGCAAGAGTATGCATTTGTTCCATGAATCCTTAAGGGATGGAGTAAGTGAGATATTCAACAATTATACGAAAAATTAACAAAACAAACCTTATGAAAAATCGAATTATTGCACTCGCGGCATCTCTTCCAATTACAACATTGGGATTTGCAGGCGTTGCACTCGCAGGTGATGACGTAACAGTTATCAACTCCAACAGTGCGTATGTAAAGAATGTTGTTTCTTCCAAAGCAGACTCCGGCGATAACTGGGCGGGAGGCTCAACGGGTGGCAACGGCGGCAATGGCGGTAGTGTTTCAAACGCTGGCGTTGACAACGATGCAAAAGGCAACACAACCGGTGCGGCTGGAAACGGCGGCGCAGCAGGTTTTGGTGGTTCTATAACGACAGGTGGAGCTCTTTCCACGGCACTCGTTGAAAATCACGTAAACTCCAACGAAACAGAGGTAGATGCTTGTGGTTGTGAGGAAGAACCGGTAGTAGAAGAACCATCCGGCGAAGGTGTAGAAGTTCTTAACGAAAACGGCGGTCATCATGGTGACGACGTATTCGTAATGAACAAGAATCGCGCACGCGTGAAGAACTATGTTTCTTCCAAGGCAGACTCCGGTGATAACAGCGCAGACGGCTCAACCGGTGGAAACGGCGGTAACGGCGGCAGTGTTTCAAATGCTGGCAAAGGTAACGACGCTGACGACAACACAACCGGTCCTGCTGGAAACGGTGGTACAGGATCTGAAGGTGGCCTTATTCAGACAGGCGCAGCAAATTCTCTTACCGGCGTAGTCAACTACGTAAACCGCAACATCACACGCATCACGCGCTAACTTCTTTTCTTAAGAAATTAGAGTGGACACGTAGATGTCTGAAGGGAGCGGGAAGTTAGATAATAATTTCCCTCCCTTCCGAGACATGTTTGCGTGCTGGCAGACATGTCTCGGAAGGGTGTATAGGTTTCAAACATAGGACACCCTTCTAAAAAGCATTCAAGAGCAGGTGATAAGCATGCTCTCTACAAAAAGGTCGGAATATATAAACATAATAAACAAAACATATATGAAAAAACTTATTCAGAAATTCCTTGCTGTCATAACGGCAACTCCTATGCTGCTTATCGGCTCCCCGGCGTTTATTGCGCAAGCGGCATCGGCAAATCCGGCATTGAATCCGGCGGATGCATGTTCTCTCGACATCGCGCTCGTGCTCGATAAATCAGGAAGTATCGGTGGTAATGAGGCGGAAATAAAAGGTGCGGCAAAGGCAGTGGTAAACGCATTCTTGCCGGCAACAGACACCGAACTTGGTGTTATCTTCTTTGATAGCACGTCCGCTGTTGTACAACCGCTCACCAACAACGTAACCGATCTCGAAACGGCAATCGATACATTGTCTGCGGGTGGCGGTACGTTTTGGGGTCCGGCAATTGATGACGGACGCACCATGCTGGAAGTAGGCGACCGTGATGATGCGGATCATAAAGACCTTATGATCATGTTCTCCGATGGCAGTCCATCAGATACGGGAGAAGCGGAAGCGGATGCGGCAAAAACATCGGCATCCACCATGCCTATCCGTATTCTCGGCGTTGGTATTGGTACGGGGGCGGCAACATCAAGCTTTCGAACCATAACCAATGGTGGCTCAAGTGTTGTTTCTCCACCGGATGCGTTCGGTATTGATACAGACATTGTAATGTCCGATTTCGCAACACTCGAAGCGGATCTTGTAGCATTGGTAAATTCCTTGTGTGATGAAACCATTCCGGAAGAAGACGGCGGTGACGACACCGTAATCAACAAAAACTCTGCATACGTAAAGAACGTTGTTTCTTCCAA
>PFEF01000006.1:0-12777 GCA_002793915.1 Candidatus Ryanbacteria bacterium CG10_big_fil_rev_8_21_14_0_10_43_42
AAGTTCCTACCGGCGGATTTGTAAGCACCGGAGACGCAGTATCTGTGTCTTCCGTACTCAACAAAGTAAACCGGAACGTAACACGGATTGGACGGTAATCCAGAAACGGATTTGATGGAGTATCTGATAGTTGATTGGCAAAATCATCTATCAGGCCTCCTTTTGAGATCTCTTTCCAGATAAGTATTTATCATAGAAAGAGGTCTCGGATGGGGGATAACAGTTTTTTAAAACAATGAATTGCATTATAGGTGTCATAGTTTTTCTATATGTCTTGGTTGGCACGGTGGTGCATACCGCGGATGCCTTTTTCGATGGGAGTGCATTCCTGGATAATATGCTTGGCGGATCATTTTCGGATGAGTGGAACACTGAAGAGGAAGGAGCGGTAGTGGAAACAGTGATAGAAAATCATGCGTCAACCGGCGGTAATTCTGCAAATGGTTCAAACGGAGCGAATGGAGGCACGGTCATAACGGGATCTGCCTCTGCGGATGTACATGTAGAAACGCATGTGAACGGAACAGGTACAAGTAAAACAATAATTGATGTATCTGTGACGGACGATACGGAATCCATAACAAAACACGAAGAGACGTCGGGAAATGCAGACACTATTATTCACATAAAAACAGACGGCGGTATATCAGAAGATGCCGAGCATACCGTTCGCGAAGATGAAAAATCAGAGAAGGAGGAGGCGGAAAAACGCATGAATGGGGATACCGAAATGGCAAGCAGTACCAAAGCGGAAGATGCATCAATTACAAAAATAAAAGATACGGAAAGGCGACAATCAAGGAGGGGAATTATACAAGCATTAACATCATTATTTTCATATGTTTTCTCACTATTTAATCGATAATATGCCGGCGCGGAATATTGTCAGCTTTATACTTTCCATAAGTATGATTTTTCTTAGTGCCGGATATCCGATTTCCACTGTATATGCTGAAGACGTGCTTCCTGCAGAAGAACTTACGGAAACGGAACAGACGGCGGAGATACCCGAAGATACGATAATAGAAACGGGTGATGCTGTTTCCGGTACGGATGTTGTAAGTGAAGTAAATACAAATACGACAAATCAGGAGCATGCATCGGAAGAGTCGCAGGAAGAAGATACGGAAAGTTCCGAGGATAATACGGATGAAGGTTCGGTAATCGATCAATCGGATGTGACGGAACATAATACGGAAACTGACGGTAATACGGCATCATCAACATCGGAGACTGTCATAACGGGTCAGGAAAGCCCAACGAGTACGACAACGCCTGACGTGTTGCCGACAGACGAAGAGGATACCGGTACAACAACACCAAGTATAGTTCCGGAGAATAATCAAACGGCATCATCAACAAATGCCGATGATTTGACGTTGGAGGATGAGGAAGAAGAAGGTGTTTTCAGCTCCGAAAATGAAAATAATGCCGCGGTTGTCACGAATGCAGGCGGTAATGCCGGTACGGGATCAAATACGGCTGAATCAAATGCGGGGAATGCGGTGGTAAGCACCGGTACGGCGTCCGCCTATGCAAACATAACGAATCTTGTAAACAGTAACTTTGTGAATTCGGAGGGATATTTTCAGCTTCTCAATTTGTTTGGCAACGCATATGGCGACATCAGCTTATCGTTTGATGATGGCGCAACGTGTAGCTTCCTTTGTTTCCTTACCAATATGATGGTGAGAAACACTAATAACGCCCAGGTGACAAATAACGTATCCGTTTCGGCAGACACGGGATCAAATACGGCATCATCAACGGACGGATCTGCAAGTATTGCCACGGGTGATGCATTTGCCGCTTCAAATATTGTAAACGTCGTCAATACGAATGTCATTAACTCTGATTACCTGGCATTTATAATGAACGCATTCGGATCGTGGGAGGGAGATCTTGTATTACCGCCTAATTTCTTTGCCGATGACGAGCAGGTATGTGATGTGTGCGGAGGAGGTGCATCCGGATCGATCTCTGTATCGAATGAAAATGATGCCGATATAGGAAACAACGCAACGACAACGGCCGATACGGGAAGTAATACGGCAAGCGGAAATACGGGTGCGCATATAACAACCGGAAACGCGTATGCATCATCAAACCTCATGACAATTGCGAACACAAACCTCTTTGGAAATAATATGATGCTCCTGTATGTGCGAACGGGTGGAAGATGGTCAGGACAGATATTCAGTTTACCGAGCGGTCTTCGGATTATTGGTATGGAGGATGGATTTATCATAAACGGCATGAGTTCCGGTGCGGCGGCTTCTACACCATCCACTCTTGGCGCCGGAGGATCGGTTGATGTTACAAATAATAATACCGCTGTTGTTCGAAATAACGTGAGTGTTTCGGCATCCACCGGTAATAATACGGCAAACGGAAACAACGCCTCTATCCAAACGGGAAATGCCTATGCGGCGTCCAATATAGTAAATCTCGTAAATACGAACGTAATAGGACAAAATTGGCTCCTTGCCATTGTAAATATTTTTGGCGGATGGAACGGGGATCTCGCGTTCGGACGACCCGATTTGTGGCTTGGTGTAAGTGCCACGGCGCCATCAGTATTAACGCCAACGTCGGAATCTTCTTATACGCTTACCTATCGAAATAACGGAGATGCGTACGCTACGGACGTAGATATTTCAAGTACATACGCGGATGGTATGCGCATAACAAACGCCGGCGGAGGTGTTGTTGATAGAGAGCGCCGGACCATTACATATCATCTTGATTATATGAATCCGGGAGCATCAGGAGCATTTACTTATACTGCCGAAGCGGATGGTTCTGCGGGATACGGATCTACCGCAATGACAAATAAAAGCTGTGCTACATTACACGAGGACGATGCGAATAATTCTGACAACTGCGATATGCTTGTGCAGACCATAGAACATCCGGCACCGTCTACAAATGTGGGATATGATAACATGTATGCCCGTCTTGAAATTGCAAAAAAGAGAATTGGTGAAGGCATTGTGATGCCGGGAGACGAAGTTGAATATGAAATAACGGTTTCAAATCGTGGATCAGATTACGCCTATAACGTGGTGGTGGAAGATGAAATTAAAAACGAAGACGGCGATGTGATAAGTAAAAATGGCTGGAATTTAGATACGGTATATCCGGACGAACAGGGAGAAGGTGCCATTAAAATAAATTATGTTGTTGAATTTGCCAGTACAACACCGGCGGGGACGTATACCAATTTTGCCATTGCATACTGGCATGACGAAAATGGAAATTTCGTTGATCATTCCGGGCATGCGTTGGTAACCGTGGAAGTTGGCGATGCGCCGGAGCCCCCCGCAAATACTTCAATCGTACAGGCGGGCGATTCTGACGATGTAAATAACGAAGAGTTTGGCGTTGGTGGTTCATTGGTGGTAGGGGATAATGCCGGAGAAGAATTAACAGAAGAGATAGAAGAAGAACAACAGTCACAGTATTCTGCTTTGCATGATGCAACAAACCAAGAAGTTGCCGTAAAACCCTCGGAAGTACACGATTCATTTACGGCGGGTAATCCTACACTGATTCAGTCTGCCGTAAATATGGAAGACGATCTTTTGAATGAAGCATTTATGCGTACCACAAAAAGCGATCCATGGTGGAAGAAAAATCTTTCCGCGGGACTGCCGTTTATAGTGGGTTCGGAGTTCTCGTTTTTCTGGATACTGATAATGATTTTGACGTTGGGAGGATACCTTCTTCTTGATCGTAAAAAATACAGCAGGTAAAAAAATAACCGTCGGCAGTTACCGGCGGTTTTTTCTATCTTTTTTGCGGCTGTGTTGTCTTCTTATATTTTTTTCCGCAGGAGCCTTTATACCCATTCGTACTTCATTTTTTTCTGTAGATAATGGACGTATATAAATATTGTCTGTAATGTACTCCTTGCTTCCTAAGGCAACCCATGACTGATGCGTCCATCGGGAAATGGATATCGAACATAGTATGGCATTACTTCTTTTAGAAATTATTTTCAGGATAATATCATTTCCCACAGTAATAGGTTTTCCAACAGAAACCGTTAGGAGGACCACATACACTCCTTTAACGTTACAAAGAATAAACCAATAAAATTTTAAAATAAAAAATTAAAAAGGTCAAGTTTTTTGTGTTATGCGCATATGTGATATACTTTTTATATGAAGTACATAAAACTATTACCTCTCATATTCTTGTCATTATTTCTTATAGGCGCAGGTATGCCCGTGAGTGCGTTGGAGCGTCTACCGCGGTCACCGCGGGTTCTTCCCGATGAATTACTTACACGCTCACCGCGTCTGCCGCGGGAATCGCGTACATTTGCCGATTCTGAAATTTTGGTGCAACGTCGTGGATCGGATCATTTTGAGCGTCTGGCTGTTCCGGTGGGAAGTACAGTGGAAGAAATGCTCGCATTATATAACGGACGCAATGATGTGCTTTATGCCGAGCCGAATTACATAGCGTATGCGCAGTTTGTTCCAAATGATTCGTACTATAATCCCTATCAATGGAATTTTGATAATTCTTCTTATGGCGGTATTCATATGCAGGACGCATGGGACACATCCACCGGATCCGATGTTATCATTGCGGTAATCGACACCGGTGTTGCGTATGAAGATTACAGCATATACCGCCGTGCGCCGGATCTTTCCGGAACAGTGTTTGTCCCCGGGTACGATTTTGTGGGGAACGATACTCATCCGAACGATAACGAAGGGCATGGTACGCATGTTACCGGTACGCTTGCGGGAACCACGAATAATAGTTCCGGTGTTGCGGGCGTTGCCTTTCATGCATCTGTCATGCCGGTAAAAGTATTAAACGCGCAGGGATCCGGCACATATGCTGATATTGCGGACGGTATCCGTTTTGCGGCAGATAACGGTGCTCATGTTATTAATCTTTCACTTGGCGGATCATCATCATCCCAGGTAATGTACGATGCCGTTAAGTATGCGTATGAAAAGGGTGTTACTATCGTTGCCGCCGCAGGGAACAATGGTGTGAATGGTGTTTTATATCCGGCGGCATATGATGATTATGTTATTGCAGTGGGAGCTACGCGTTTTGATGAAACGCGGGCACCATATTCTAATTACGGATCGTCTTTGGATATCGTGGCTCCCGGCGGAGATGTATCCGTGGATCAAAACGGAGACGGCTATGGGGACGGTATTCTTCAGCAGACATTTGGATCAAATGTACGCAGTTTCGGCTATTACTTTTACCAGGGAACTTCCATGGCAACACCTCATGTTGCCGGTGTGGCAGCTTTGGTAATTGCAAACGGAAACGCAACAACACCGGACGATGTACGCACCGCTCTTGAATCTAGTGCAGATGATATAGGTGTTCCCGGACGCGACAATACTTATGGTTGGGGACTTTTAAATGCACGTTCGGCGCTTTTGTATACGGAAGGAACGCCTCCTCCGCCACCACCCTCGCCGGAAAATCAGGCACCCGTAGCGGATGCTGGCACAGCGGTACGTTCCTTGGAAACCGGAGTGGTTGGTACATTCGACGGATCGGCATCGTATGATGATGTGGGCATTGTTTCGTATGATTGGACATTCGGAGATGGCGTATCGACCTCGGGAGATGTAGTAGGACACGCGTATCTATCGGCGGGTACCTATACGGCAACACTTACCGTAGAGGACGCCGAAGGGCTTTCTGATTCAGATACAATAACGGTTACCGTAACGGATCCCGTAGTGGAGCCACCGTCGGACGGAGATGTGATGGTATTTGAAGATTCTTTCGAAGTTAGTACATGGAATGGACTGTGGACAGAAGGTAGTCAGAATGATTGGTTTCGTTCCACTCAGCGCGCAACAGACGGAAATGTGAGCGCGGAAGTGGACGGACGCGCAACGGATGCCGCTCTTATATCTGTTCCTATTAATTTGCAGGGACGCACTAATGCAACCATTACGTTTGATTGGCTTATTGAAAGCAGGTTGGATACAAATGAATATCTCGCGATGGATGTGTCGTTTGATGGCGGATCAAGCTGGCAGGAAAAAGCGCGTCTCCGCGGGAATGTGGATGCGGAAGATGTGTGGCACGCTAAATCTATAGAAGTAAATAACATCTCTGGTCTTCAAATTCGTTTTCGGGGAAAAATGTCCAACTCGTCGGAAGATGCTAATGTGGACAATGTGCGGGTAGTGGCGTTTTAGCTCCACTACATTTACAGGCAAAAGAAAAAACCATAGATTACTTGTGGTTTTTTCTTGCTTTTTGTTCATATGGTATAATAAATTCGTATAATAAATTAAAATTTCATTCGCTGGTTGGCGAATGGATGCTTTGCCGATGACCCCTGTTGAACAAATAAAATCCCGCCTCTCCACGGCCGACGTTGTTGGTTCGTATATTAAAATTGTGCGCGCGGGCGCTAATTTAAAGGGTGTATGCCCATTTCATGCGGAGAAGTCCCCTTCATTTTTCGTATCTCCCGCGCGCGATTCGTGGCATTGTTTTGGGTGCGGAAAGGGAGGAGATCAATTTTCTTTCGTTATGGATATGGAAGGAGTGGATTTTAAGGAAGCACTTGAAATTTTGGCGCGAAAAGCGGGCGTTGAACTTCGGACGGAAAATCCAAAAGAGCGTTCCGAGCGCGCGCGACTCTTTTCTTTACTGGAAGAGGCCGCGGCATGGTATACCGGTAATCTTGCACATTATCCGGAAGTGGTAACATATTTGCGAAAACGAGGCGTGGCACAGGAAACCATCGCGTCATTTCAGATAGGATATGCATTGCCGGTATCAAACGGATGGCGCGCGTTTACCGAGCAAGCAATAAAAAAAGGATACACACCCGATGAGCTCATAAAAGCGGGTCTTGCAATAAAAAAAGGAGAACAAAACGGTTCGGCATCCGCAACATCCCTATATGACAGATTTCGTAATCGCATAATGTTTCCGATTGCCGATTACAACAGTCGTATTATCGGTTTTGGCGGACGCATTTTCCCTATGGAAAGCGGATCCGTTTCCAATGGAGAACGTGAGCCGGCTAAATATATTAATTCACCGCAAACCATATTGTATGATAAAAGCAGGGTGCTTTATGCATTTGATAAGGCGAAGGGAGCTATGAGAAAAGAAAATAATTGTATTCTCGTAGAAGGATATATGGACGCTATTATGGCACATCAAGCGGGAACGGCGTATACAGTGGCGGTATCGGGAACGGCGCTTACCGAATATCAACTGCAGGCATTAAAGCGTTTATCAGAACGTATTTCAACGGCTTTTGACATGGACGAAGCAGGCGAGTCGGCAACACGGCGCAGTATTGACTTGGCTCTTGAAATGGGCTTTGATGTAAGAGCAATCACTATTCCCGGAAGTAAGGATCCCGCTGATCTCATTGCGGAAGATGTGTCCGTATGGACTACGCAAGTGGAAGCGGCAGATACCATTGTTTCTTTTTTTCTACAAAAAGCACTCGCAAAACATGATCCCGAGACTATTGGCGGGAAGCAGGGTATCTCCAAATCCGTACTTCCGTTAATAGCGCGGATTCCCCAGCATGTAGAAAAAGCGCATTGGGTATCGGTGGTGGCATCCCGATTGGGGGTGCGTGAAGATGCGGTATGGGCTGATTTGCAAAACATTAAAAATACACCGCAGACTCATACGTCAAAGGCGGAAGAAAAAGAAACGGTTGTTCCGGCTTATCGGGGACGTGCCCAACTTTTAGAAGAGCGTCTTTTGGGGATGCTCCTCGCATACGGACTTGCCGTTCCTGTGGATGTTACGGAAGATTTATTTTCTACAGAGTCCGCGCGCGTCATATTGCGTAGCTATCGTCAGCAAAAAGACAGTAAGGCATCTCTGGAATCTCTTGATCCCGAACTTCGTTCAATGGCAAATAAATATATGCTCGAAACAGAGCTTGCCGTAGCGAAAGAAAATGCACCGGAGGAAGTTACCTCATGTATGGAAGCGCTTCGAAGAGAGGCATTAAAAAAACATCTTGAAAAAATAGAAGGGGATATCCGCCGTGCGGAGGGCGCCGGAAATACCCAACAGGTATCCGTGCTTATACAGGAATTTACGGCATTATCAAAACAGCTTACAAGTTTATAATTATAATTTTTTCTCCATACTGCCTGTTGCTTATTGCATAACATATTCATAATGCCTACAAAAGGTTCCAAAAAAGGTAAAAAAAATGCGTCGTCCGCCGGTGGACGCAATAAAAAAAAGACGGTAAAGAAATCAACACGTTCATCCAAAAAGAAAGCAGTGCCGGTAAAGAATAAAAAAACGGTTGTTCGAAAAAAGAACATGGAAAAAAAGGCGTCTAAGAAAACGGCAGTCAAGAAAACAAAACATCAGGTTTCCAAAAAAACGGCAAAAAATACCCGTTCGGCTAATAAGCGAAAAGGCCGATCTGTAAAGAAGAAAACACCGGTAAAAATTCTTTCCAAAGAGAAGATAAAAATCAATGAAGCAAAGATACAAGAGATACTTGAACGCGGTCGTACGCGCGGATTTATTACCTATGGCGAAATATTGCAGGCATTCCCCCGCATCGAGCAAAATATTATTCTTCTGGAGGATTTATACAATCGTCTTGAAGTTTCCAATGTAGATGTTTTGGAAGAAAAAGGATTTATCGATGTTGGAACGGAAGATGTTCCCGCAAAAAAAGAAGGAAAGGAGGGAAAAGGATCTAAAGGAGGAAAAGGAAAAGACGACAGATATCTTAAAAATGAGGTGGAACATATTTCTTCCGATTCCGTGCAAATGTATTTAAAAGAGATCGGAAAAATATCGCTTCTTACGGCGGAAAAAGAGCGGGATTTGGCAAAGCGCGTGGAGAAGGGGGAGGAAGAAGCCAAGCAAATGCTTGTGCAGGCGAATTTACGACTTGTTGTGAGTATTGCAAAGCGATACGTGGGACGAAGTGCTAATCTTTCTTTGCTGGACCTTATTCAGGAAGGAAACCTGGGATTATTCCGTGCGGTTGAAAAATTTGACTGGCATAAAGGGTATAAGTTTTCCACCTATGCAACGTGGTGGATTCGTCAGGCGATTACGCGTGCGCTGGCAGATCAGGCGCGCACGATCCGTATTCCTGTACACATGATAGAAACCATATCAAAGTATCAGCAAATACGTCGGCGTCTTTTGCAGGATCTGGGTAGAGATCCCTTACCGGAAGAAGTTGCTTCGGAAATGGGGCTCGAGGTGGAAAAAATCCACCACATTATGGAAATTTCGCAAGATACGGTTTCTCTCGAAGCACCGGTGGGAGAGGATGATGCCGATGATTCTTCCACGTTGGGCGAATTTATTGAAGACGAACGCATGCTCACTCCCGCACAGGAAGTAGATCGCCGTATTTTACGTGATCAATTGCGTGCCATTTTGGATGATCTCACGCCGCGGGAACAAAGAATTCTAAAAATGCGATTTGGGCTTGATGATGGTATCACTCATACGCTTGAGGAGGTGGGAAAAGAGTTTGGCGTAACGCGTGAGCGCATTCGTCAGATTGAAGCAAAAAGTTTCGAGAAAATACGTCAGCACGGAAGCTCTCGCAAGCTTGATGGCTACCAAGGGAATTAGAAGCATATTTTTTGAAACAAGCCAGTATTTATACATGCCTTAAAACATGATTAGTCATCAATATGAACTACTGGCTGTTTAAAAGTGAACCGCGGTCATACTCCATAGACGATCTCGCCCGGGACACAAAAACATTCTGGGACGGTGTACGTAATTATCAGGCACGTAATTTTATGCGGGACGATATGCATATTGGGGATAGAATATTCTTCTACCACTCAAATGCCGATCCGTCCGGTATTGTCGGGCTTGCGGAAGTTACGTCCGAAGCATATCCTGACCAAACGGCATTCGATAAAATGGATCATCATTATGATCCGAAATCAAAAAAAGATAATCCCGCATGGTACGGGGTAGATATAATGTTTTGTAAAAAGTTTTCACGCACTATTAGTTTGGAAGAAATTAAAAACACATCTGCTGTGAAAGATATGCTTGTGGCGCGTCGTGGTATGCGTCTTTCGGTGATGCCGGTAGAGGAAAAGCACGCAATGCGTATCCTTGCAATGGCATCTTGAAATTACCCGTCGTTTTTTGTATCATGTGTCTATATTATAGTAAGCGTTGATAGGTATTTTCCTGCGAAATGTGCGCATTTACGCGCGCCGAAGGCAACAGCAAGATATACCGAAAACGTATAAATTCTAAATTCTATGGATGAGCAAACAAATGATAAACCTATGTTTAGCGGGGAATGGAATTGCAGTGGTTGTAATGCGCCCATAACACAGCTTCCGTTTCAGCCACGGGAGACAGGTAATTTAAAGTGCAGGGATTGTTATATGAATAACCGATCCGGATCGGCTCCCCAGGGAGAACGCACTATGCATGAGGGAAATTGGACGTGTAGTGGTTGCGGGGGTAGTATTACTAAGCTTCCGTTTGAGCCTCGCGATACCGGTAACCTTAAATGTTTGGATTGTTATAAAAACAAGGGATAGGTTTCCCTTATATATTCCGAGGTACTTTAAGCTAGTGGGGACTAGCTTAAAGGTGGTAGAGCATAGGAGGTTCACAAAATAAAACAATATATTCCGCGGTAGCTCAGTGGTACTTGAAAGCAATGGGATTGCTTTCAAGGGCGACCCACACGATAGTGTGCAGTCGACCGCCTTTAGTATCTGTATGAACTGCTGCATAAGTTAAAAACAAAATATATTCCGCGGTAGCTCAGTGGTAGAGCGGGCGACTGTTAATCGCTTGGTCGTAGGTTCGAATCCTACCCGCGGAGCACTTCGACAAGCTCAGTGCTTTTGCATATGAAATTATGGTATATATACATTCTTTTTTGCGACCAGAAAACTTTTTATATTGGCATGACTGATAATCTTAAGAGGAGACTAACACAACATCAGAAAAAGGAATCTTTTTGGACTAAAAAGTTTTCTGATATAGAACTCGTATATTCAGAAAACTATAGTACCAGATCTCAAGCAGAACGAAGAGAATTGCAGTTAAAAAAGTGGTCTGTTGCAAAAAAGAAAGCGCTCATCAACGGTGATAAGGAATTATTACAAAAGCTAAGCAAAAGCACATGAGCTATGACGAAGCTCTGTGAGTAATGTAGTATGGTGAGTAAGTCCCGAGCCTGTCGAGGGGCGTGTCGAACCATCCTACCCGCGGAGCTATGGTAAATGATTTATGTAAAAAATGTGGATGTGAAAAACATTGGCATTTAATTCATCAAGATCATCAGGTTGGAGAAAAATGTGTACAATGTGAAGTAATGCGCTGTAAAAAAGACGAATGTTTTTGTGATGGTTTTGTGTAGGAGACAGAGAAAAAATGATACGAATAATTGATACGTTTGATCTTGAAAAAGCGTCCCTGACCCCGTTTACCGTAGCCAAGAGCCTGTTGGATGCCGTCGCTCGGGGCATGGTTGCCATCTTTCGCCTCAATTACAGCAATTGGCAGGTTATTTTTGTAGTAGAGAATGTAATCGGCTCTTTTTTTAGAACCTCGAGATACTGTCTTTCCGCGAACATTGATGCGTCCTGCGGTAAAAGAAACCTCCTCACGTATTTGAGTATTTAAATCCCAACCAGCTTTCTGAAGTGCTGGGGTTATGTATTTCGTGCAAATATCACGTTCTGATAGGTTTTTGTCTGCCATATCTATTTGGTTTTGGTGCTATCGAGGAATCTCTGAAACTCTTTTTTCTCAATTCGAAACTCCTTACCTATTTTATACGCTTTCAACCGACCAGCTTTGATATAGCGATAGATGGTCATGATATTGACCCCGAGCTTATCGGCTAGGTTTTGCGCTGTATAAAACTCCTTATCCGGACCGGACATATGATACATCATACTTGACAATACTTTACATGGCAAATCTTTTGGTGGATAATAAGAAAATTATGAGTACTGAAAAGAACAATCAAAGAATTCTTAGCGTGAATGATTTGGATAAACTTCAAAAGGAATTTTATCAGATGTACGATCCCGATTATTGGCTCTATCGAATGCTGCTGTTAAAGAATGCGCATGATGAATTTGATGATGTTAGGAACAATTTGACTAAAAATATTATTGACGCAGATGAAGAAACTTTTAAGCGCGTCATACGAACCGAGCTGCACTTTCTATACTTTCAGATGACAGAGACCCTGTTTGAAATAATCTTTGCATTAACAGAGCAGGATAATCGAAACCTGTGGCTCGCACTCACATTTTCTAATGAAAAAAGTACGGGGTTTTACTCTGATACTTACAACAAAATAGAAAAGCTTACATTTTCTTCTGAAATCTTTACAAGAAAGATTCAAATTGAAGTTTCAGGCAAGGAGATAGAGGTTCCTTTTTTGCGATGGTTGTTCTATTTTGTCTATCCAACATCTCTTGACGATGCAGGATGGAAGAAAAATTTGGAGAATATACAGAAACTACTTTTATCATTTGCGCGTGATTTTACTGATAGAGGAGAGTATAACGCCTACAAGCATTCGTTGCGTTTCTACAACGTCCCTTTTTCTATGTCGATCGGTTTGACTGGGCGAAATAATGTGAGTCATCTTGGTTCTAGTGATGATTGCATAACTTTCCTAGAGGAACGGAAAAAGAAAGATGGGGATGAAAATAGGTGTCAGGTACCTTTTCTTCAGAATCTGCATATTTCTATTCAATAAGATTTTCCATGTCTACATTTTTGTATATTACAATGTAGATTTGT
>PFEF01000006.1:12790-15075 GCA_002793915.1 Candidatus Ryanbacteria bacterium CG10_big_fil_rev_8_21_14_0_10_43_42
CGATCTCGGAGAGCGTAGTGCGAACGTAAGAATTGTGCCCTGACTAAAGACACGAAAGAAGAAAAGGTACTTGACACCTATTATTACTGACACCTATTATATGATTAGGAAAGAAGTAGGAGGGTCGTTCACTGAGAGCGACCTGTTTTTATACCACTATGAATTTTAAACAACATTTGCCACATTATAGAGACGCATTCAAAAATGATTCGCGTTGGCTTCGGTTTGAATCGAAACATTATATATTTCATTATTTCCCGGAGTCTCTTGCGGAAAAAGATATTACCGCAATAGCAAACCGTCAAGAGAAAGTATACAAAAAAATAATAATCTTTCTTGACGGCGATTATCCTGCACAAAAAATATCCTATTATCTATATCCTTCAGAAGAAATAAAGAAGTCTCTTATGGGGGATGATGGTTTTGCGCAATCAATATACAACGACTTTATTATCCACGCATTATATACATCAGAGGTACAATTCATAGGGGAACATGAAGATATGCATTTATTGTCATTGCCATGGGGGCTTTCCATAAGCTTGTTTCAGGAAGGCCTTGCCGAATATATGGTGGGTTATGATTTCCGTGGATTAGACCATGATGTATGTAGTAAAAAAGCCATAGACAATAAAGCCTTATTAATGCCATCTCAATTAATGGATCAAGAGTCGTGGCTTAATACGAGTGATGATTTAATGTTTGAGTATTACTGTATAGCAGGTTCTTTTACGGGGTATCTGATAGATAATTATGGAAAAGATGTATTTAAGGATCTGTATATGAAAACATCCCGTGATTTTACAAGTGCGGAAAATGCCGGTGTATTTAAGCAAGTCTATGATAAGACCATTCAGGAAGGGGAAATTGATTGGTTAGAACACGTAAGAAAATCTTAACTTGTTAATATTAATGGGTCAGTCCTTATAAAAAGAAAAGAAACAAAAAAAGGGAACTGATCCCATTACCGCAATTATTACTCAATTACGTTTATGATTGAAGTCGAAAAAAAGTTTATTTTAACTGATGAGCAAGAAAGGAGTCTGATTCATGGAGCACAGTTTTTAGGTGTGAAAGAATTTATTGATGTATACTACGATGATTCAAATTATTCTTTAACAAAAAGAGATATTTGGTTAAGAAGTAGAGAAGGAAAATTTGAATTGAAGATCCCAATAAATGAATCTATAGAAAAAAGAGTTTCGGATCAATATAGAGAATTGGAAAATCTTGAAGATATATTAAAATATTTTAAGGTGAGTACGGGCGCATCTTTTGAAAATTTCTTAAAAGAAAAAAATTATAATGCTTTTTGTAGGATAACTACTACAAGAAAGAAATATAAAAAAGATGAATTTAATATAGATTTAGATGTTATGGATTTTGGCTACACATTGGCAGAAATAGAATACATGGCTAATAATGAGTCAGAGATTGGCGATGCAACTAAAGCTATCGTTAGGTTTGCAGAAAGATTTGGTATAAATTCTAACGATACAATCAGAGGAAAGGTAATTGAATATCTAAAAAGGAATAATCCAGTACATTTTCAAGAGCTTATTAATGCTAAAGTAATTACATAAAGCATAGATTGTCAATTTCTTTTTTAATTATTCCCCAATCAACAGTTCCAAACATATCCCATGGCCGGAACTCGAATTTTAAAGGAGTGCAAACGACTATTAAAACTTCAGAGTGCTGATTTCGGAGAGCGAAGTGCGTACATAAGAATTGTGCCCTGATTGGGGGGACTGGAAAGAAAAAGGGGGGAAGAAGGTCTATATTATTTTGTAAGAAAAAAGGCGTATTTCTACGCCTGTAATTAACCAACTAAGGATTAAGTGTTCATTTTACTCCGCATTGAACGGATGGCGCTAATGCTTCTGCCGATTCGACGTGCCAGTTCGGCATCAGAAGGTCTGTCGGGTGCCATTATTTGATTTATGTGTTCAATTGTCCACTCGGCACTATGGTTTCTAGGTTCTGCTGATGCTCTTGGACTTGGCGCACTATTTGCTCCTGGTAAAGAGGCGCGAATAATATGAATTTCTTGCTCTAGCTTATCTAGAGCTTCCACTACAATAGCAATTTCATCACCATTGAGAGTATCGAACTTTAGGCTAGTGGGAATCCGTTGCAACCAACGAATGAACACGTCAACTTTTGCCTTAATTTTCTGTGATGTGGAAATAGGTGTCAGGTACCTTTTCTTCAGAATCTGCATATTTCTATTCAATAAGATTTTCCATGTCTACATTTTTGTATATTACAATGTAGATTTGTTG